>CANMZY010000039.1:0-14895 GCA_947502425.1 Verrucomicrobiales bacterium | reverse complement strand
CCAGCTTTTCGGTCTGCTCCGGCGAAAGCTGCATCTCCCGCTTCATGCGATCCTGCAAGCGTCGCTGCGCATCCACGCTGGGCGGCCGGACCGAAGGCGGAGGGACAATCACTGGCGGGGGAGTGGGTTTTTTGATGACGAGCACGCCGGTGAAGACGCCCGCGCCGAAAATGACTAGGGTGGCCAAGATGACTTTCCAGGAGTTCACCAGGTTTCGTCCGCCGAATCGGCCGCGACCAGGACGGCTGTTTCAAGTTCTTCCGAGAAGTCACCATGCGTGCTGGAACCATGATCGGACCAGAGCATCCAGGCGCTGGTCAGGAGGGTGACGGCGACGCAGGAGACGGCCGCGCGCCAGAGGGCGTTGCCCCAAAGCGTCCAGACATCGGGCGGTCTGACCGCATCCAGCCGGGCCATGATGCGCTTTTCAAAGGCGTAGGGCACGCGTTCGTCGGCTGCCATGGAGCGCGCGGCGGCGATCAGTTTCTTTTGCAGTTCGGTCGTATTCATAATCCAACGGTTCAACAGACGGCAGCCCGCCCGGCGCGGTTACAGGTACTTGTCACGGGTGATTTTGGCCAGACACTTTCTCATTTCCGCCCGCGCCCGGAAGGCCCGGACCTTGACCAGCGGCCCGGACCAACCGGTGAGGGCGGAGATTTCCTTGACGGATTTATCCTCGATTTCGAGCAGGGTGATGATGAGGCGCGCGGGTGGGGAGAGCATCTCCATCAGCCGGGCCACAAGCTGCTTGGCGGCGGCGGCGGATTCGCTGGCGGCGTCAGGGTCGGCCACGTAGCGGTCGAGCCAGCCGGTTTCGGCGTCGCTCAGTTCGGTGAAGGAGGTTTCGCGGTTGCGCTGGTGGGCGCGAAGAAAGTCGTAGCAGGTGTGGACGGCCAACCGCATCAGCCAGTGCTCGAACGGGGCTTCACCGCGAAAGGAGCTGAGCTTGAGGAACGCCTTGCTCCAGACCTCCTGGACGATGTCCTCGACCTCGCTGTCGCGCCGGGCGTAACGGCGGGCGGTGGCGAAGACGCGGGGTAGGTATTTTTTCACCAACAGCTCGAAGCTGGCCGTGTCGCCTTTCAGCACGGCAGCGATCAGCTCCGGGTCGGTGGGGTCCATGGGCGGCAAGGTTGGCAAACTTCAGCCGGGGGAAAAAGCCGAAAGCCACCGCACGGCACGGTGGTTCTGAATGGTTGGGCGGTTCCGCACGTGGCCCTCAGCGCGGACGAGGCTCGCCCTTCGGGGCTTCGCCGTCGCCACGGGGTTTCTGAGTTCCGGGATTAAGACGCGGCTTTTCCGTGTCGCCCTCACCACGCGGCTTGGGGACTGCACCGTCGCCACGGGGTTTCGGCGATCCGGGCGGACGGTCGCCCTCGGGCCGGCCTTGTTCAAAGCGTTTGCTGATCTGCTCCATGCGTTCGAGGCTTTTGGATTCCTCGGCGGTGATGGTGCCGTCGGCCTTCTTTTTGCGAAGCTCGGCGAGTTGCTTGTCGAAGCGGTCGCGGAATTCCTTGCGCTTGGCCTCGCGTTCTTCGGGGGTGAGGTTCTTCAGTTCCTCGCGTTTCTTTTGCAGGGCCTCGCCGGCGGGACCGCCGGTCTTTTCCCGCCATTCCTTGAGCCGGGCGGCGCGCTCTTCGGGGGAGAGATTTTTGAAATCCTCGCGGGTCGGTTTCTTGTCGGGCGCCGGCGGCTCGTCAGCGGCGCGGAGGTGCGGGAGGGTGGCGGTCGCCAGCAGCAGGGCGAGCGAGTATTGGATGAGGGTGATCGGTTTCATAGTCTTCGTTTTTCAGGCGGTCATTCATCCGCCGATGGACCGAAAGACGGCCCGCCGCCGGGCCGGGTTACAGGGAGCGCCGCTCAAGGCCGGGTGATGCCGAGGAACTAGTCCAGCTTGCTGGGGGCGACGATGAGGGACAGGTTGTTGTTCACATCATGCCGCAAGTGGCAAGCTTGCGGTTCAGTTGTTCAATTTGCTCGACGCTTAATGTGATTGGTTCAGTTGGCAGACCCATGTGCAGACGATGCGGGGCAGGATGGCTGATTGCAAGCTGCTTTCGATTTTTTGCCGGTTGACACGCCCGGCGAGACCGCTAGGCTCCCGGCCCTGACTTGCGGGAAAGACGGCGATGTCCGCCGGCTTTTGCCCCCAATGTCTCCGAGAGGAAGTGAATCAGTTTGACCGAGATTAAGCTAAAAAAAGGCGAACCAGTGGACAAGGCCCTGCGGCGTTTGAAGAAAAAGATCGACCGCGAAGGCACCTTGAAGGAAGTCCGCAGCCACCGGCATTTCGAGAAGCCGAGCGAACGCAAGCGCCGTAAAATGAAGGCCGCCCGTTTCTCCGCGATGTTGAGTGCGCGTTACGCCGACCTGTAATTCGTAATGTTCCGACGGCCGGGTGTGGTTTTGAAAGGCCGCACCCGGCCTGTTTCATCATGTATTCACTCTCCAGTTGCTGGAACTCCCAGCGCCACATCGACGGTCGCGCGATGCTCGAGGAAATTCGCGGCCTCGGCTTCGAATTCGCCGAACTGAGCCACGGTATCCGCATCAGCCTCCTCCCCGGCATCATCGACGCCGTGGACGCGGGCGTGATAAAAATTTCCACGCTCCACAACTTCTGCCCGCTCCCGATGGGCATCGACCGCCCCGCGCCGAACGTCTTCCAGTTTACCGCCGAGAATCAGCGCGAGCGCAACAACGCCTGGCGGCACAGCCTCGTCACGCTCGACACCGCCGCGCGCCTCGGCGCACAACTCGTCGTCCTGCACATGGGATCCATCGACATGAAGGATTACACCGACAAGCTGGTGGACCTGATCCGCGACGGCAAGAAGGAGACGCCCAAGTACGAAAAACTCTGCGAGGAAGCCTCCCTCAAGCGCGAGGAAAAGAAGGAGGCCTACGTCGCCCGCGCCCACGAGTTTCTCCACCGGCTCGTGCCGGAGGCGAAAAAGCTCGGCCTCAAACTCGGCGTCGAGAACCGCGAGGCGCTCGAGGAAATCCCCCTCGATAGCGACCTCGGCTTCTTCTTCAAGGAGTTTTCCGATCCGACCGTCTGCTACTGGCACGACACCGGCCACGCGCAGATCAAGGAGAATCTCGGCTTCATCCACCACGCGCTCCATCTCGAATCCTTCGCCGACCGCCTCGCCGGGTTTCACATTCACGACGTGGAGTTTCCAGGACGCGATCATCGCGCGCCCGGCAACGGCTGCGTCAACTTCACCGCGCTCCAGCCGTTCGTCCACCCCGAGCACATCAAGGTTTTTGAGCTGAGTCCGTCCGTGCCTTTGGAGGCGGTGAAGGCTGGCATCGCCCACATCAAGCAACTTTGGGGACCGGAGTGAGCGTGGGCAAAAAAATCTGGAGCGCCGGTTGGCGCATCGCCGTGGGCGCGCTGCTGCTCGTCTGGATTTTTCACTCCATCTTTGTCAACGAAGCCCGCGAACTGGCCGGACGCGGCGCATTGATCGAGAACAACCAGCCCGTCATCTGGAACAAGGAGCAGGCGCCGCCCCGTCAGGAACAGTGGCGATACGGCTGGCAATACGGCCCGCCCGCGCTCTGGCAGACGCTCCGCAGCGTGAGTCCCGTCGCGTTCGGCGTTTCGCTCGCGCTCATGGGCGGCACGCTCCTCCTCGGCATGGCGCGCTGGCGCATGGTGCTGCGCGTGCAGGGACTGGACCTGCCCTTCAGCCGCGTCGCGGAAATTTCCCTCGTCGCGCACTTCTTCAATTCCTTCCTTCTCGGCACAGCCGGCGGCGACGTGATGAAAGCGTACTGCGCCGCACGCGAGACGCATCACCAGAAAACCGAGGCCGTGGTCACGGTGTTCGTGGATCGCATCCTCGGTCTGTGGGCCATGCTGATCTTTGCCACCCTCATGATTCTGCCAAACTACGCGCTGTTTCTCCAAAGCGGCCTGCGCACTTCGGCGGCCGTGATCGTGGCCATAACGGCGGTGGCGAGCGGCTTTGTCTTTCTCGCCTTTCGCGGCGGCGTGTCGAAGCAGTGGAGCGGCGCGCGGACCTGGCTGCGGCGGCTGCCGAAAGGCGACTGGCTGGAGCGCTCCCTCGACTCGTGCCGCAAGTTCGGCCAGGCCCGCGGCTTCGTCCGACGCGCGTTCGCCCTGTCCACGCTGGTGAATCTGCTGTGCGTCCTGCAGTTCTATGTCTTGGCGCGCGGCCTGCCCAAGGCCGACGTGTCCTTCCTCGCGCTCTGCCTCGTGGTGCCGACGGTCATCTGCCTTTCCGCGCTGCCGCTCGCGCCCGGCGGACTGGGCGTGCGAGAAAATCTTTTCGTCCAACTGCTCGCCGCCTCGACCATCGGCGTGACAGCCACGCCCGCGCTCTCGCTTTCGTTGCTGGCGTTTGCGGGCAGCCTCGCCTGGGGCCTGGTGGGCGGCGTGGCGTATCTGATGTTCAAACACAAGCATCACCTGACGGAGGGAGAGGAGGTTGAGAGTTGAGGGTTGAGAGCAGAAACAACACGAGCCTTTCCGGCTCTCAACTCTCAACCTTCAACTACGCCATGCGCTCCATTGCCACTGACATCGTCCACCGCCTCCAATCCGCCGGCTTCGTCGCGTTCTGGGTTGGCGGGTGCGTGCGTGACTTCCTCCTCGGCCGCGAACCCGGCGACTACGACATCACCACCAACGCGCTGCCCGAGCAGGTTGAGAAACTTTTCCCGCGCACCGTTCCCGTCGGGCGCAAATTTGGCGTCGTCATCGTCGTGGAGAATCATCACGAGTTCCAGGTCGCCACCTTCCGCGCTGAGTCCGACTACCAGGACGGCCGGCGCCCCGAACAAGTCAGCTTTGGTGACGCCCGGGCCGACGCCCTGCGCCGCGACTTTACCATCAACGGCCTCTTCTACGATCCGTTGCGCGACGAACTCCACGACTGGGTCGGCGGCGAGGCGGACTTGCGCGCGAAAATTCTCCGGACCATCGGTGCGCCGGAGGAACGCTTTGCCGAAGACCATCTGCGGATGCTTCG
Source organism: Verrucomicrobiales bacterium (assembly GCA_947502425.1). Lineage (GTDB taxonomy): Bacteria > Verrucomicrobiota > Verrucomicrobiia > Limisphaerales > SIBH01 > SIBH01. The sequence continues at coordinate 9,889 of CANMZY010000039.1, read as the reverse complement.
CGCCGTGCGCTTCGCGGCCCAGCTCGATTTCCAGATTCATCCCGACACCCTCGCCGCCATCCAGAGCCATGCGGAGAAGATCCGCCTCATCAGCGCCGAGCGGATTCGCGAGGAACTCATCAAGCTCCTCGCCGCCCCGCACGCCGCGCGCGGCCTCGAACTCCTCCGCGACACCGGACTCCTCGCGCCCATCCTGCCCGAACTCGCCGCCACCCTAACCTGCGAGCAATCCCCCGACTACCATCCCGAAGGCAACGTCTTTAACCACCTCCGCCTGATGCTCGCGCAGCTTCCGCCCGACGCCGATCCTCTGCTCCCTTGGGCCGTGCTCATGCACGACATCGCCAAGCCCGTCACCGCCACGCGCGACGGCGACAAGATTCATTTCTACGGCCACGAGAAGATCGGCGCGGACATGACGGAAGACATTTTGCAACGGCTGAAGTTTCCCCGGAAACAGACCGAGGACGTCGCGCTTGTCGTGCGGCATCACATGCAGTTCAAGGACGCGCCGCAGATGCGCAAGGCGACCCTGCGCCGGCTGCTGCTGCGGCCCACCTTCCCGCTGGAACTCGCCCTGCACCGGCTCGACTGCCTCGGCTCGCACCAGCGGCTGGACGTTCACGATTTTCTCGTCGCCCAGGCCGAGGAATTTGCGCGCCAGCCCGCGCTTGTCCCCCCGCTCCTCACCGGCGGCGATCTGCAAACTCTCGGCGTTGCGCCCGGCCCGGCGATGGGTGTGCTCCTGGCCGAACTGCGCGAGAAACAACTGGCCGACGAACTCATCACCGCCGACGAAGCCCGCGCCTGGGTGCGGGAACGGATCAGTTCACAGGCGGGTTGAGGTGATTGGGTCAAATGCGCCGGACGGACGCATCCGCACGCCGTCCTGGCGCGCGGCATTGATGCCGCTTCAACGTGGATGACACTTTGGTGTTCGACGCGGGTTGATCGTCCGGGAGTCGAAGCGGGTCAACGCCGCGCTCCCCAGTCCCAGAGGGACGTTTGAAAATAGCCCAGTGCTTTAGCACTGGGTTCGCGGTTCCACCGAACGAGTCCCGGAGGGACGGCAGAGCCGGGCGTGAAATTTCTGTCGTCCCTGCGGGACTTGGCCGAGCGCCGTGCGATTTGGGAGATTTGCCGCCTTTGCTGGCGGGGTATCGCCGCCCGCCCTCTGCCCGAAACAAATACGCTGTTTTCTTTCGCCCCGCCCACTATTCTTTCTGCTCGGTGCAGACCGACAACCCGATGGACAAATTACTTTTAATCGATGACGAGGTGGACGTGCAGTATTCCTTCCGTCGCATTTTTGACTCCGCCGAGATCGAGTTGGCCACCGCCTCCAGCGGCGAGGAGGGGCTGAAAGTCATCCCCAAGTTCAAGCCCGATCTCGTCATCATGGACGTGCGCATGGGCGGCATCAACGGCCTCGAAACCCTCCGCCGTCTCCGCCAGATCGACGCCAAGCTGCCGGTCATCATGATGACCGCCTACGGCACCACGCAGACGGCCATTGAGGCGATGAAGCTCGGCGCGTATGATTATCTGCTGAAACCCTTCGACGTGCCGAAACTCAAGACGCTCGTCACCGGCGCGCTCGCGGCGGCGCGGGCCATGAAGCAGGTCGTCTCCTATCAGCCGCTGCTGGAATCGGAGGATTACGAGCTGGGCATCGTGGGCCGTTCCGAGGCGATGCAGAATGTTTTCAAGCTCATCGGCCAACTCGCGGTCTCGGACGCCACGGCGCTGATCACCGGCGAGAGCGGCACGGGCAAGGAGTTGGTGGCGCGGGCGATTTATCATCACAGCCGCCGCAGCGAGCAGCCGTTTCTGGCGATCAACTGCGCGGCCATTCCGGAGAATCTGCTGGAGAGCGAATTGTTCGGGCACGAGAAGGGCGCGTTCACCGGCGCGAGCACGCAGCGCATCGGCAAGTTCGAGCAGTGCGATCACGGGACTATTTTCCTCGACGAAATCGGCGACATGACGCCGCCGACGCAGACGAAGATTTTGCGCGTCCTGCAAAGCGGCACGTTCGAGCGCGTCGGCGGCAATCAGCCGATCAAGGTCGATGTGCGGATCATCGCCGCCACCAACAAGCCGCTGGAAAAGGCCGTGGCCGCGAAGGAATTTCGCGAGGATTTGTTTTACCGGCTGAACGTGGTGCGGCTGCAACTGCCCGCGTTGCGCGAACGGCCCGAGGACATCCGGCTGCTCGTGAATTATTTCCTGAAGAAATTCGCGCAACTGCACAGCCAGCCGCCCAAAGCCATCGCCGCTGAGGCGCTCGCGGCGTTGGAGCAGCATCGCTGGCCCGGCAACGTGCGCGAACTGGAGAACGCGATGCAGCGCGCGCTGGTCGTGGCCAAGGGCGACGCGATCCTGGCGGCGGATTTGCCGACGGAGATTTTGAACGGGCGCGCGCTGGTGCCCGGCGGAACGCCCGCCGCCGCGACGACGACGGTGACGGTGAGCGGCGCGACTGATCCGGCGGCGCTGGCGCGGGCGCTGTTTCAGTGGGCGCGCAAGGACTCGAAGATGAAGGTGATACCGGCGGTGGAGCGGGAACTGATCATACAAGCGCTGATCGAGACGGGCGGCAACCAGGTGCAGGCGTCGAAGCTGCTCGGCATCACCCGCGCCACGCTCCGCAAGCGCGTGGACAAGTTTCAGATCACCTCGCAACTGGCGATCAAATAATCAAACATGGTAGCAGCCGAGGTAATGAGGCTCATATCTGCTTGGTTTCCGACACGACACGCGGAAGAAGTTAGAGCCTCGTTACCTCGGCTGCTACTTTCCAAAATATTATGAATCCTCCCGCGCTCGTATCCCAACAAGAATGCGGACTTGCCGTGGCCAGCCTCGTGCTGGGCGTGGCCGCGATTGTTCTGTGTCCCATCGGTCCGCTCCTAGTCATTCCCGCCGTCATCTGCGGGCACAAGGCGCAATCGAAGATCAAGAATTCCGGCGGCTGACTGACCGGCGGCGGTGCGGCGCTCACTGGACTCATCACCGGCTATTTGTCCTTCGCCTTTTTTTTAATCGCCGTCATCCCGGTGTGGAAATACTTGAACGGAGGTGGAGGCTGCCCCCCAAAACCACAGCCTGCCTGTCCAACTTGCGCGCAATCGAGGGAGCCAAAGTGACGCGGGCGCTAGAATATAGGAAAGATAAAACGGATGTGCCAAATGATTCCGACCTGTTCGGTGCGAGCTTATACATCCGTGAAAAACTAATCTGTCCACTGGGCGGGATTTATACTTTGGAAGGGGTGGATAAATCTCCGGTCTCCTCGATTCACGGCGACATCAACAGCTACAATAGAAATCCTGTCACCGGTTCGCCCCGTCCGTAATCAACGGTCGCATCCGCCCCCCCGGTTCGGAGTTCCGCCTTCAGGCGGTCAGTGCGGGTAGTAGAGTCTTACCGCCTGAAGGCGGAATTCCAAACGAGGGGCAGTATCTCACTCCGCCAACGCGCGGGGCGGCCCCAAGATCACGGACGCAATCATCGCCGTGCGGACGGAGCGCGGGTGGCGGATCAATTCCAGCGCGGCGGCGGCTTCCGCCGTTCGTTCGGCGGACGTGACGCCGGTCTTGCCGACCGGACGCAGCGTCACCTGTCGCAGGTGTTCCGCCATCCGGTCATCAAGCTGGCTGCCGACCAGAAAGGCCTGCGCGGCGGCGGCCAGCGTCGAGCCTCGGTCCACTTCCTGCGCCGCGGTTTCGTCGATGCGCCTGGCCCGCTCAAAAGCCTCGGCGGACTGGTTCAACACGGGTGTCGGATGAAACATCGGCGGGGCCGGGCTTTCTTCCTCGACGGGAACTGGCGGCGGTGGCGGGACGCGGCGCGGCTGATGCACAATCAATGGCGGCAAACGCGTCGGCGGCGGTGGTGCGGGTTCTTCCCCTTGGAGCAATTTCCGCAGTTCCTCCTCCCAGTTCTGCGCCTGGGGCGGGGGCGGAGGAGGCGGAACTTCGCGCTGGCCGGGGATGGGAGGTGGTGCGGGTTGGCTGCCGTCAGCTTCCCCTTTCTTTTTCAGCCAGTTAAAAAAAGCACTGGCCGCCGCGATCACCAGCAGGATGAGCAGGCCCTCGATCGAGGCAGCCAGCAGCGGCCCGCCTGTGAACGGTCCGGCGCTGGCGAGAATGGCGAAGGCGGGCATGAGGCGTACGTGTTACTGGCCGGAGGGCGGTTTGTTGCCGGCAATGCTGTCTCTCATGCCGGTGTCCGCCTGGACGTTTTTCATTTTGTAATAATCCATCACGCCCAGGTTGCCGCTGCGGAAGGCCTCGGCCATGGCCAGCGGAACCTGCGCCTCGGCCTCGACGACGCGGGCGCGCATTTCGGCGACGCGCGCGATCATTTCCTGTTCGGTGGCCACGGCGGCGGCGCGGCGGACTTCGGCCTGGGCCTGCGCGATGAGCTTGTTCGCCTCGGCCTGCTCGGCCTGCAGTTTCGCGCCGACGTTTTCGCCCACGTCCACATCCGCGATGTCGATGGAGAGAATTTCAAACGCGGTGTTGGAATCGAGCGCCTTGTCCAAAACCGTTTTGGAAATGCGGTCGGGATTTTCGAGCACCACCTTGTAGCTGTCCGACGAGCCGATGGTGGTGACGATGCCTTCGCCGACGCGGGCGATGATCGTCTCCTCGGTCGCGCCGCCGACGAAGCGGTCGAGGTTCGTGCGCACGGTGACGCGGGCCTTGGCCTTGACGACGATGCCGTCCTTGGCCACGCCGTCAATGGTGAGGCGCCCCGAGGACGGGTTGGGGCAGTCGATGACCTTGGGATTCACCGAGGTCTTCACGGCTTCAAGCACGGTCTTGCCGGTGCCTTTGGTGGCGAGGTCGATGGCGCAGGCGCGGTCGTATTCGAGATGAATGCCGGCCTTGCGCGCGGCGATCAGCGCGAGCACGACCATCTCGACGCTGCCGCCGGAGAGGTAATGCGTGGAGAGATCGTCGATGGTCAACGGGAGGCCGGATTTCACGGCGGTGATGCGCGCGTCCACGACCATGCCGACAGGCACGCGGCGCAGGCGCAGCGCGATCAACTCGGTGAACTTCACCTTCGCGCCCGAGGTGAAGGCGCGAATCCAGATCATGCCGAAGTTTAGGACGATGATCGCGCCGATGAACAAAAACAGGGCGACGATGCCCCAGATGAGCAGGCTGCTGGTGAGTTCAAGTGCCAGGATTGGATTCATAGTTTTAGTTGGATTGTTGTTTTTGTTTTCAGATTAAATTGCCCGCACTACCACCCGCAGCCCTTCGAGGTCCACCACTTTGACCGCCTGGCCGCGCTCGATCATCGCGCCTTCGGTCACGACATCGACGCGCTGGCCGTTGATGAGCGCCGCGCCGGACGGGCGCAGGGACGTCAAGGCCGTGCCGGTCTGATGGAGCAGTTCCGGCTTCTCCGCGCCCACGTTGCCGCCGGTCTGGTGCAGGACAAATTTCCGGCCAAACGGACTCGTCGGAAAATATTTCACCCACAGCCAGGCCCCGATGGCGAGGCCAACGGTCACGCCGAGCAGCACGTAATTGCCGATGCCCGGACCGAACTCGACATAGGCCTGCACCACGCCCGCGACCAGGCAGACCAGCCCGGCGATGCCGGTGATCGCGCCGGGCAGCACCGTCTCCAACGCCAGCAAAACCACGCCGACCACTAGCAGTGTGATGACGAGTTCCATGCCCGCATGATAGAAGTTCATCGCGCCGTCGCAAGCGGAATTCCGGGAAGGGTGGGAAAGGCTGGGTGCATCTTGAAACTGTTGTCGTCGGAAGCCCTGGGAGGACTCCCGGTCGGCCACGCGCTCCGGGATGATGCCCGGATGCGCCTGTCGAAAATCACGGCGGAGAAAAAAGATGCAGCGGGGCCGGGGATTTTGTAGCGTGGCCGGGAGATGAAGCCCGCTTCCGCCACGCCGGTACAAAAGAAACTGGCCGCCCAGGTCGAAAAGATTGTGGGCGCGACGCCCGTCACCGACATCCACACGCACCTCTACGATCCCGCCTTCCGCAACCTGCTCGCGTGGGGCATCGACGATCTCCTGACCTATCACTACCTCGTCGCCGAGTCGTTCCGGCATTGCACGATGCCGTACGAAAAATTCTGGGCGCTGCCGAAAGCGCGCCAGGCCGAACTGATCTGGCAGGCGCTGTTCATTGAAAACTCGCCCATCTCGGAATCGTGCCGCGGCGTGCTGACCACCTTGCAGGCGCTGGGGCTGGACGTGAAAAAACGCGACCTGCCCGCGCTGCGCGCATGGTTCGCCCGGCAGAAACCCGACGAACACGCCGCCCGCTGCCTCGAACTGGCCGGCGTGGCCTCCATCTGCATGACCAACTCGCCGTTCGACGACCTGGAGCGGCCGCTCTGGGAGCGCGGTTTCCGGCGCGATAAACATTTCACCGCCGCGTTACGCGTCGATCCGCTGCTCCTCGCGTGGCCCGAAGCCGCGCCGCGTCTCGCCAAGTGGGGCTACGCGACGACGCCCGCGCTGAATCAGAAAACGATCAGCGAAGTCCGCCGTTTCCTGGCGGACTGGACGCGGCGCATCCAGGCGCGTTACCTGATGGTTTCGCTCCCGCCGCATTTTCAATATCCCGGCCCGGACGACGGCGCCCAGTTGATCGAGCGGGCCGTGCTGCCGCATTGCCGTGAGTTCAATCTTCCCTTCGCCGTGATGCCGGGCGTGAAGCGGGCCGTGAATCCGCAGTTGCAGATGGCGGGCGACGGCGTGGGCCTGAGCAATCTGATCACACTGCAAAACCTCTGCGCCGCTCATCCTGAAAACAAATTCCTCGCCACCGTCCTGGCGCGGGAAAACCAGCACGAGCTGTGCGTGCTCGCCCGCAAGTTTCGCAACCTGCACATTTTCGGCTGCTGGTGGTTCCTGAACGTGCCGAGCCTGATCGACGAAACCACGCGGATGCGCGTCGAACTGCTCGGCCTCAGTTTCACGCCGCAGCACTCGGACGCGCGCGTGTTCGACCAGCTCATTTATAAGTGGCGTCATTCGCGCCGCGTCATCACCGACGTGCTCGTGGAAAAGTATTCCGACCTGGCCGCGACCGGCTGGACGGTGACGTCGGCGGAGATCGGGCGCGACGCGCGCCATCTGTTCGGCGGCGCGTTCGAGGAGTTTTGCCGGCGCTGACGTGGAAAATATTTTCGGAAGTTTTTGAAAAATTCGTCTTGAGATTTTCTATTTTCGTGTCGATGATTTAACCGTGCCCCACGGCACACTGCGGATGCGGAGACGCATCCTGTTCTTTGAATCAAATTTTAGATTTTACCCTGCCATGTTCGTGATTAGAAACTGCTCCTTGGACCGTAAGACATGATCAAAACGGAGCCTTGACTACGGCGATGACCGACAGGCCTTAACTGGAAGCCGCGAGTCGTTGTTTGGGTTCCACCTGTTTCCACAAGTTCATAGGAACTTTAACCACGGCATTACGGTGGGGTATTTTTTTGATTCAACGCGGCGGAGCGCCCGGCCTTCAGCCGTCACCATGCAGTTTCGAAAACATTTTCACCACGGATGGACACGGATAAACACGGATGGAATCTCATTCGTCCGGCTGGGCGCAGGCCCACCATTTGGGAAAGGTCCAAAGCTAGGCCGTTCCGGCTTTGCTCTCTCGCCTGTTTCACTTCGGAGTCCTGGCTAAGAATTCTTTTTGCTTCCTCGATTGCTCCCACCCGGCGACGACAGATCATGCGCTGCGGTTCAGCGCGCTCAACACCGCCTTGATCGAGGCCAGTTCGATGTTGGTGTCCACCGCCGCGCCCCAGCGCAGTTGGTCGTTGGCGAGCTTGATCTGGATGTAGGCGATGGCCGCCGCGCCTTCCCCCGCGCCGAGCGAGTGTTCCTTGTAGGAGGCGATCTCGAATCTGGGAGCGCCCGCCGCCTGGAGCGCCTGAACGAACGCGGCGATGGGGCCGTTGCCCTCGCCGGTGAGTTTCTGTTCCTGGCCGTCGCGCCAGACAGAGGCCCGACAGCGAAAAACGCCGCTCACCCCGTCGGCGTGAAAATGCTCCAGCCGCCACGGCGCGGCGCGCTCGATGTATTCGCGCCAGAACATCGCCTTGAGTTCCTCCGCGCAGACTTCCCGGCCGAGCCGGTCCACCGCATCATTCGCGATGGGGCCGAACTCGCGCTGCATGTCCTTCGGCAGTTCGATGCCGAACTCGGACTCGAGCAGATACGCGACGCCGCCTTTGCCGGACTGCGAATTTACGCGGATGACTTCGCGGTACTCGCGGCTGATGTCCTGCGGGTCAATCGCGAGATACGGCACGTCCCATTGGGAACGGCCGCCGCTCTCCCATTCGGCCAGGCCCTTCTTGATCGCGTCCTGATGCGAGCCGCTGAACGCGGTGAAGACCAGTTCGCCCGAGTACGGCTGGCGTGCCGGCACGGTCATGCCGGTGCAGCGCTCGTAAATTTTTCGGAGCGCGCTGAGGTCGGTGAAGTCCAGGCGCGGATCGATGCCGTGCATGTAGAGATTGAGCGCGACCTGCACCACGTCGAGGTTGCCGGTGCGCTCGCCGTTGCCGAACAGCGTGCCCTCGACGCGGTCCGCGCCGGCGAGCAACCCAAGTTCCGTCGCCGCCGTGCCGGTGCCGCGGTCGTTGTGCGCGTGCAGGCTGATGAGAAGGGACTCACGATTTTTGATGTTGCGGCACATCCACTCGATCTGGTCGGCGTGGACGTTGGGCATGGCGACCTCCACGGTGTCGGGCAGGTTAAGAATCATTTTGCGCTGCGGCGTGGGCTGCCAGATGTCCATCACGGCCTCGGAAATTTCCTTGGAGAATTCCAGTTCCGTCGCGGAAAAACTTTCCGGCGAATACTGGAGCGTCACGTCGGTGCCGATGAGCCGGGGCAGACGATCCTTGATCCATTGCGCGCCCTGCCGGGCGATCTGGACGATCTCCTCCTTCGTCTTGCCGAAGACGACGCGGCGCTGCGCGGGCGAGGTGGAGTTGTAGAGATGGATGATGACCCGCTTCGCGCCGTGGAGCGACTCGACGGTGCGTTCGATCAAATCTTCGCGCGCCTGGACGAGCACCTGGATGGTCACGTCATCGGGAATGTGGTTCTTCTCAATCAGCAGACGGTTGAAGGCGAACTCGGTGTTCGACGCGGAGGGAAAGCCGACCTCGATCTGCTTGAAACCGCACTTCACGAGCGCCTGAAACAGTTCCAGCTTCTGGGCGACGTTCATGGGAACGGCGAGCGCCTGGTTGCCGTCACGCAGGTCCACGCTGCACCAGATGGGCGCGGCGGTGAGGGTGCGCGCCGGCCATTGACGATCGGGCAAAGTCACCGGCGGGAAGGGCCGGTATTTGGTCGCAGGATTTTTTAACATAAAAAACTCGTGTTCATTCGTGGCAAAAAATAAAAAACCCACCGCCGGTTCGGGCAGTGGGGTATGCAAAATCCGTGGCAGCGAATCAAGCCCCGACCGCCGCGCCGCCCGGAAGCAGCGCGTTGGGAAGCAGCCGCTGGCTGGTTGGTTCGCGATTCACGGGCGAAAAGTAAGGGCCGCAAAAACATCGGTCAACCTTGATTTTTCGCGCCCATCATTTGCCGCGAGGCGGCACTTGCAATCCATCCGCCCAGCCCTCATGCTGGCCCTCCTATTTTTTTATAGTCGCAATTACATGAGCACTACGCCTGACACCGATTTGAATCTCGACGCGATGTTTCTGCCCGCCTGGGCGCAGGAGCCGGCCAGTAAGAATCTTTACGCCCATCACGAGGGCGAACGCGAGGAACGACGCGACCGTTCGGATCGCGGCGACCGTTCGCCGCGCCGCCGTGACGCCGGCCCGCGCGGGCAGGGCGGGGGGCAGGGCGGTCCAC
>CANMZY010000038.1:0-14949 GCA_947502425.1 Verrucomicrobiales bacterium | reverse complement strand
TTCCATCGGCCTCGCGCTTTTTCTGGGCGTCGCGGGAGGCCTGGCATTAGGGGTTGGCCCTGAAGCTTCTTTAATCGCCGCCATGACTGTCGTCGGGCCAAACTTTTTTGCCGGCTTCGTCATCGCCGGCCGATGGAAGCGCACCAAGCCGGCCCAATTGTGTCTCGGTTTTTTATTGGGGGCCGGATTTATCGGCGCCAGCCTGACCATGCTTTACGCCGGTTGCAGAACCCTCGGAATTCATTGATGAAAACTTCCCTCACCCTCCCATCCGAAGAACTTCTCAAGCGCACCACCAGCCGCTGTCCGGTCTGCCACGCGCCCTGTCCGGCGGAGGTCTGGCGCAGCGGCGGGCGACCTGCGAAAGTTTTTCTCAAGCGCGTCTGCCCGGAACACGGCGCGGCCTCGGTCTGCATCGCATCGGATGCCCGGTTTTACTGGCTCGCCAAGGGCAGTCCGGCCAACGCGAACGGCAGTTGCTGCAGCGGCAGCGCGTGCTGCGCGGCGGATGATTCCGTCGCCGGCACGCTCGGCAAAAATGCCGCCGGCCAGGGCGACGCGCCGTTCGAGACGCTGGCCACCTGCCTCGCGCTCATCGAAATCGTCCAGTCCTGCAACCTCTCCTGCCCGACCTGCTACGCCGATTCACCGTTCGGCAAAAACGTCGAGGCCGTGCCGCTCGCCGATTTGCAGCGGCGCATCCAGGGCGTGATCGACCGCAAGGGGCCGATTGAAATTCTCCAGCTCTCCGGCGGCGAGCCGACGCTGCATCCGCAGTTTTTCGAACTCGCCGCGTGGGCGAAGGCGCATCCGCACATCGACTATCTGCTGCTGAACACGAACGGCGTGCGGATCGCGAACGACTCGGCATTCACGGCACAACTGGGAGAGCTGTTTCGCGGCGGCGGGCTGCAACTGTATCTGCAGTTCGACGGCACGCAGTCCGAAGGGCAGCACGAACTGCGCGGCGCGGATTTGCGGACCACGCGCGAACGCGCCCTCGCCCGCTGCGCCGAGGTGAACCTGCCCGTGACGTTGGCGATGACGGTGACGCCGGAAAATCTGCCGCATCTCTGGGACGGCGTGGCATTCGGACTGCGGCACGAGCATGTCCACGGCATCACATTTCAGCCGATGTTCGGCAGCGGACGCGTAGGACAGGCGTCGCGCCTGTCTCAAACTTCCGAACACGATGAAAGTGCTGCCGAAAAATCAAGAGAGCAGAGACAGGCGCGACGCCTGTCCTACGTAAATGAAACCCGGCTCAACACCGCCGACATTCTGCTCGCCGCCGTCGAACAATCGCGCGGCCAGTTGCGCTTCGAGGATTTCACGCCCTTGCCGTGCGGCGATCCGAACTGCGCGACAATTGGCTACCTCATCCGCCACGGCGGGCATACTTATAGCATCAGCGATTTTCTCGACTTCTCGAAGCTGCAGGGCTTCCTGCAAAACAAGGTGCATTACACCGTCGAAGATCTGGCGCGGTGCGGCTGCGAGAACGAGCCGCTCGGTGAGTTGTTAAAGAAGATGGAGTTGAAGGCGTCGCACACCTTTCGCCTGATGGTGAAGCCGTTCATGGACGCGCTGACCTGGGACCAAGACCGCATCGACCGCTGCTGCACCCACGTCATCCGGCCCGACGGCCAGCTTGATTCCTTCTGCCGCTTCTACTCCGGTTTTCCCGACACGCGCATCGCGCCGTGAAAACTTTTGGACTGCGCCGGCAGAGCGCAGCGGCGACAGCGCTTTCGGACTGCGTGACGTGTGCGAATTCTTTGCGCCGTTCGTTTCTCAAAGCGGTGTCGCGTCGGACTTGCCACCGCAGTCCAAAACGCTCCACGCACGGCGGCGGCTTACTTCTTCGTCGCCGTCCTGGTCAGGAGAAAAGCCAGCAGATTGTTGAATTCATTGGGCGGAATCACTTCGCTGAAATTCTCCGGCATGAGCGAGGTTTCAGATTCGCGGCGTTCCTTGATGCTCTTCTTCGGAATGGAAATTTCCTTCCCGGTCGATTCGGCCAGCACGAGCATCGCGCCTTCCTCCCGGCGGAAAAGGCCGCTGGTCACGTCGCCGTCCGTGAGGACGAGTGTGGTGGTGCGGAAGGCGGTGTCCACATTCCGGTTCGGGTCGAGGATGTCCTCGATGATGCGTTCCGCCCCGCGACCTCTCACGCCGTCGAGTTGGGGACCGACGAGTGCGCCTTTGCCGTCGAGCTGGTGGCAGATGGCGCAGTTCTTCGTGAAGACTTCCGCACCTTTCACGGCGCTGCCGTTGGCACCGGTGAAACTGCTGGCACGCTGATCGATGAGCTTTTGCAACTGCGCGTTCAACTGCGGGAGGCCCTTGGTGAGCTTCGCAACGCGGGCGTCGAGATCGCGCGGCTTGGAGGCGGTGAGGCGGTCACGCACGGCGCGTTCCTGGAACAGCCGCGCGGGAGCCTTGCCAGTTTCGGCGGCGGCGAGGAGCAGTTCCGCGCCGCCCTTCGTGCTGGCGAGCGAAAGGGCGAGCTTCGACTGGAACCGGCCCGGCGCGGCGCGCAACGCGGCGGTCAGCGCCTCGTGGGCGGCGGGCGTGTTCGCCTCGGAGAGGGAGACGGCGAATTTCTCGCGCAACGAAACATCGAGCCCATCATCGTTGACCAGACGCGCGACGGTGGGGATGGCGGCGTCCGGCTGCAAAACAACCAGGGCCCGGGCGGCGGCGGCGCGGGCCTCCGGTTCGGCGGCGGATTGGTTGAGCAGTTTGGTCAGCTGCGGTTCAAGGCTGGCGATTTGCAGTGTGCGTGCGAGGTCGGCCCCGGCCTGCTGGCGGGACGAACCGACCAAGGGCGCGCCGAACGCCAGTTCCGGCAGCGCCGGCTCGAAGCGGCCAAAGGCAAACCAGGCGTAGGCGGCGCCGGCATCCCCGTCGGTGACTTCGATGAAGCCGCGCTGGCCGGCGAACTCGGCGAGGCTCCAGGAAATTTTCTGCGCGGTGTCGCTGCGCGCCGGCCATGCTTCGCGCAATACCGCCTTGGTCGTGGCATCGCGGAGGCGGACGACATTTTTATTTTGCGCGGGCTTGGTGGGCGGGCCGTCGTGGCCGGCGAGGTAGAAGCTGAGTTTCGCGGGCAGGGCGAAGGCGGAGGAGCGGAGCGTGCCGGTGAGCGCCTCGCCGAGTGGGAAGCTGGACATGAGCGGCGCGGGCGGGCCGTCGGCGCTGGGACGTTCCTCAAATTTCCACGGGCTGGCGGTGGGCGCGGCGTCGAGCGGAGTATTCACCCACACGGGGGCGGTGACGGGTGCGGCGGCAGGCGGGGCGAGGAGCTTGGTGGCAAGATCGGTGCCCCAGTCGCGCATGCCGCCACTGAGGGCGAGGCCACGCTGGGCCGCGCCGTCCTCGATGGATTTGAAGTAGGCGGTTTGCGCATCGAGGTCGGTGGCGAATTTCGAGCGCGTGAAACTGGCGAGCGCATCCAGGTCTTTCTCCGGCGCGAAGCGGACGGCGTGCTTGAGGTAGCGGGTCATGGTGTCGCGCGGCTCGGAATACTTCTGGAGATGCGCGATGAGGAAGGAGCCGGCGATGAAGTTGGTGACGGAAGCCGCCACGTCCGCGAGCACGCGCGCGTTTTGTTCCGTCAGCTCGGAGTCGGGAAAAGATTTTTCCAGCACGTTCCGTAGGGCCATGCGCACAACATGGAGGAGATGGCTGTCTTCCTTGGGCACGCGCTGGCGTAGTTCGAGCAGGCCGTTCACGCCGGCGTGATGGAGGCCGAGGGCGGTGGCGGCCTCGCGTTGCACGAAGGCCTCGGGGTCGTTGAGCCGGGCCACCACGGCGCCGGTGTCTGGCAGGGTGGTGGAGTCCGCCAGCATGCGCAGGGCATGGACGCGCACGGTGCGATTCTTGTCTTCCAGCGCGGCGGTGAGGGCCGGCGCTCCGCCCAGGCGCTGGAGCAGCCAGAGTCCTTGCACTTTTTGCAGCGGCTCCGGTGTGCCGGCCAGCATTTGGGCAACAGGCTTCACCGCATCCTGTCCGACGACATCCGCGAGATAATTCAGCACCAGCATCCGGCGGGTCTGATTCGGCGAGCCGAGTTCGGCGATGAGCTCCTTCAGCGGCATCTTCGTGAAATCGGGCAGGGCGCGGGCGACTGGTTTATCCCCGGCGTTGCCGCGATAGACGGCGCGCCAGAGGCGGCCGCGGTCGCGGTCGCGGCCTGGATGGCTGAGCGGGACTTCGTAGTGGCCGATGATGCGGTTGTAAAAATCGGCGAGATAGAGCGCGCCGTCCGGGCCGATTTGCAGATCGACCGGGCGAAACCACGGGTCGTCGGAGCGGAGAAAATCGGGCATTTCTTTGCCCTTCGAGGTCGCGCCGAGGAAGTTGATCTGGTCGCGGTTGACGCGGCTGGTCATGACGTTGCCGACAAAAATGTTGTCCTGAAACTCGGCGGGCCAGGCGGGGTCGCTGATATAAACGATGCCGCCGATGGCCGTGCTGCCGTGGCTGTGTTGAATGGTGACGGGCGCGAAGCCGAGGCCGTCGCTGGGCGCGCCGAAGCTCGGATAATACGCGCCGCGCAGAAGCTGGTAGATGGGCGAGCTGTGGCAGTCGGCGGAGTAGAGGTTGCCGAGCGGATCGAAGGTGAGGCCGAAGGGGTTGACCTGGCCGTGGGTCCAGTGTTCGAGGCGCGAGCCATCGAGGCGCATCCGGTAGGTGTTGCCGGAGGGGAGGAAGATTTCGTGCCCGTCGCGGCCTTTGACGGTGGAACGATTGTTGAAACCGTGCGTGGCGTAGAGCCAGCCGTCGAAGCCGCGGCGGAAGCTGGACTGGTTGCCGTGGGTGTCGCGAGTGTGATCGAAGGGGCCGAAGAGAATTTCTTTTTTGTCCGCCACGCCGTCGCCGTCGATGTCCTCGAAGAGCCAGATGTTCGGGATGCTCCAGGCGATGCACTTCCAGGTGGGGGGGTTTCCCCCGCTGCTGGCCGGGCTGAGGAAGGGATAGATGCCGATGGGGATGTTCAGGTTCGTGGCGAAGGTGGTGATTTTTTGCGCGCGACCGGTCGCGTCGAAGTTGGAGAAGATGCGGATGGTGTCGCGGCCGGGTTCACCGGATTTGGCGGGGAAGGGATATTCGCGGGACTCGGTGATCCAGAGGCGGCCGGAGGCGTCGAAGGCGAGGTTCATCGGCTTGCGCAAATCCGGTTCGGCGGCGACGAGCTGCATCTCGAAGCCGGGCGGCAGATGAAAAGTTTTCTGTTCCTGTTCGGGCGTGAGCGGGTCGGCTTTGCGGACGCCCTCGGTGAACGGATCGGCGGCGCGGACGGTGGTAAGCGCAACCACGACGGCGCACCAAGCGGCGGAGACACGGAACAATTGTCTGAGTTTCATAAAATGGAAAACGCGGACATGGGCGAGCGCAGACTACCCGCAATCGGCTTGTGAAAGAAGTGCGAATATTCAAGGAATGTCCGGGCGCGAGATTGGAGGATTCAAGCAGCCGTCAGGGTCCGGCCAGCAATTTGTAATGTGGCCGTTTGTCGTCGGGCAGAGCGCGGTGTGATCACGGAGAAGAATCTCCCCGCCCAAAGCACCAGCGACCGCCGAGCAGGCTTCCCGAGCGAGGAAGCGCCCGGCGGTGGCCGGTGGAGCCTTGATCCGTCCGTGCTACCGAGCAATCGCCCGGTAAAATTTCTGCGGCGCGTTGGTCGCAAAGAAATCGCTGTAGGTGGTGATGCCGCCGACGTTCGTCACGATGGCGACCGGGGTCCAGACGGTGAAGTTCAGATTGGTGTTGCACTGGATCTCATAGGCCGCGCCGTCCGAGCCGGTGAGCTGCAACTGGAACGGGCCGGCCGCCGCGTAGGTCAGGCCGCGCAACTGGGCGGGGACGGACGGACGCACGATGATGGTGCCGCTGGTGAGCAGGCCCGAGGTGTCCCAGAACAGTCCCGCGCCGAGCGCCGGAAGATTGAGCGTGGCGAACGCGCCGCTGTAACCGCCCGCGATGAACAGTTGGAAAAAGTCCCCAACCGTGAGCGAGTCGCCCGTCGCGGTGACCGTCAACACCCCGCCGGAGTTGAGGGCGGTGAGGCCGATGATCTGGTCATTCGTCAGCGCGACGCCGACTTTGTTCACTTCCATCACAGTGGTGCCGGAGAGGGTGAGGGGCCCGCTGATGGTCAGCGTGCCGAGGCCGGTGCCGGGCGCAAGCGTCGCCCCCGCGAAGATGCTGACCGCGCCGTTGATGCTGCCGCGACCGCGCAGAGAACCGCCCCAGACGTTGACCGCGCCGCCGCCGGTGAGCACGCCGTTCACGATGAACGCGCCGTTGCTGACGACCGTGCTGCCGCTGACCCCGGCGGTGCCGGTGAGGGTCACATCGCCGGTGCCGCCGGGGAAGGTGAGCGTGGTGTTGGTCACGGTCGCGTCCTTCCAGGTAGTCGCAATGCGGGTGCCGCCGTTGATGAACAGCCGGGTGAGGTTCGAGATGGTGTTGGTCACCGTCATCCCGGTCGTGGTGTTGATGCGCAGAATGTTGGTCGTCGTCGCGAGGGCGGTGGGGGTGATGTCGCCGACGATGGTGGAGTCATCGAGCAGGAAGAGGTTGAAGGTGTTGCTCGGCGCGGCCAGGCCGTTCGAGGAGGAACCGCCGGCCCAGTTCACCGTGTTGGCGGTGAAGAGCGCGCTGTTGGTGTAGTCGCGGAGCAGGCGGCCGTATTGGTCGCGATAGACTTCGGACTTGGCGAGCGCGATGCCGTTAGCCACGGCGGCGAAGAAACCCAGCGGCGCGGCGGTGACGCTGGCGTCGCCATTGGGCGAGCCGAAGGGTGAACCTTGCTTGGAGTTATCCCAGGTGATGCGGTGGCGCAGGAAGTCCGCCCAGTAGAACTCGACGAAGTTGATGTCCACCGAGGAGCCGGGGGCGGTCTTCTTGTAGCCGGCGATCTTCGCGCCCGCGCGGTCGAAGGAGGACTTCAAGATGCCGTCGGCCAGGCCCCAGGTCAGGCTGCGCTCGACGCTGTTTAACATCGCGCCTGCGCCGAGGGTGGAAGGTGTGTTGGGCATCGGCGCGACGCTGGGCATAAGGGGTTGGAGGCTCGCGTAGTTTGGATCGGCGGGCAGCGCGAGCGCGTTGCCGTTCAAGCTGTAGAGATACGCGTTGTTCTCGGCGGCACGAGCCGTCCACCACGCGTCATCGGGCGCTTGTGGGTTCAGCGGGTTGTAGTAGTTGGCGACGATGTGGCCGAGGATGACGCGGTTGAGGCCGGGCACAAACTGCCGCACCGGCGCGTTGCTGGAAAGATAACCAGCCGTCGTGTGATGGCCATCGGTGATGTAGGCGTTGCCGTCCGGCCCGATGATGATGGGCACGTCCTTGTCCACCCAGAACCCGACCTGGTTGGTCTTGGCCGCCTGCGCGGAATAGTCGTAGGCGATCACGCCCATGTTCGTCGTCGGCGCGGCCTGGCTGAAGAACAGTGTGCCGGGCACTCGCGACTTGTAATCCACTTCGCGATAGCCGAGGGCGCGCTGCGTGGCGCGCACGGGCGAACCCGCCATCACATCCCCATCCACATACACAAAGCCGCTGGCTAGGTCAGGACGGAAGGCGTTATAGACGCGGTTGGTCACAGTGATGACCACGGTCGGCACGGCGACGACCGGAGAGGCCGCGGGCAGAATCGTGATGCGATAGGCGAGCAGGCGCGTGTCGCTCTCGTTGTTCGTCGAGTCGAGCGGCGCGGGAATGCGGTTCGTGGGAAAACCGGCGAAGGCATTGTAGCTCACGATGGTGCCATCAGGCCCGCGCATCTGACCGGCGGAAGTGGTGAAGTCGTTGTCATTGCCGACGAAGAGGAAGTAATCGTTCGGGTTCGCCGGGTCGTTCGCGGAGAGAAGCGACATGCCTTCCCACTTCTCACCCATGGTAAGCTTGGTGACCTGGTTGGTGCCGGAATCAAATTGCACGTTGAATTTGGCCAACTGGTTCGTGTTCAGGAGATTCACCGCCTCGACCCAGCTCAACGGCGTGATGGAGGCATCGAGCACACCTGACGCGGTGGTGATTCGTCCGCCCTCGGCGTTGCGCGCGGCGTCGCCGGCAAGATTCGATGGCGCGCCGAGCGTGGTGTCCACGAGAAGCACCGTCTTGTAAACGCTCGGATTGGTGACGCTGTTGCCGAGGCCGTTGCCGTCACGTGACAGCACGAGGAAGCGGGTGTTATCGAGCGCCACGATTTCGCTCTGCGCGCAGGTGCGATCCGCGGCGGCACCATTGCCGTTCTGTTTGTAGGTAGGCAAGGCGAGGGCGTATTCCTCGACTGGCGTCGTTGGCACGGGGCTGGCGCTCACGTCGTAAATCAGCAGGCGCGTGTTCCGGGCGCGCTGATTGTTCGCCGCATCCGCGTCCTGCACCGCCGCCGATTGCAGCAGGGCAAACAGGCGTGTGCCGTCGGGGCTGAGGGAAACGCCCTCGAAGCCCTGGTTGTTGCGGCGGCCGTTCACCGGGGTGGTGACAGAGTTGTAATTCGCCACATTCGTCGGAGCGTGGGGCTGCACGGCCTGCGGCGGCACAATCGCGCCGATGATTTGCTTGGCGGGATTGAAGAAGTAAATGTTCGCGCCGTATTCGTCGCCGACGTAACCGGAGCCGTCGCTGCGGAGCACCAGCGCCTCGGCATCGAGCGTGAGCTTGTTGATGCCGGTGTAGGTGTTGGTGCTGGTCGAGCCGGGGAACGGCACGCCGGTGTAGCTCTTCACGTAAGGCATCGTCTTGCCGAATACCGTCGCGTAGTTCGTGCCCGGGTCGAGCCCGGTGGTCACTGAGTTCGAGGCGGTGATCGGATCGAAGTAGGTGAACTTCACGCCGCTGATCGAGCCGAAGCTGAACTGGTTCGTCTGCGCGTCGAGCTTCTCCAGATCGGTCGTGCCGCCAATGTTTGTGGGGCCGTAGTAGGGCCGGAAGGTGAAGCCAACCTGGTTGATGCGCGCCGCGAAGTCCGCGTAGAACGCGCCGGAGTTGTAGCCTCGATCGGGCAAAACATTGAGCGTGCCCCTGTAGGAACCATCGAGATTCGTTCCCCAGCCGGTGATTTGCAGGCCCGACATCGAGCCGAACGTTTCACCGAAGCTGTCCAGCGCCGAGGCCGAGATGCGGCCGACGCCGACCAGGCCGTGATTGATGAAGGTCGTCGCGCCCAAGACGTTGGTCACCGGACCCGGCGTGGGGTCGAGGTGGGGGGTGATCGATTCCGTCACGGTGACGGTGAAGGTCGCC
Source organism: Verrucomicrobiales bacterium (assembly GCA_947502425.1). GTDB lineage: Bacteria > Verrucomicrobiota > Verrucomicrobiia > Limisphaerales > SIBH01 > SIBH01. Next base: position 5,688 of record CANMZY010000038.1, on the reverse strand, counting down.
GCATTGGTGTTGCCGCTGCCGTCATTCGCCTCGCACGTCACGGTCGTCACCCCGAGGGCGAAGGTGCTGCCCGAAGCCGGAGTGCAGACCACGACCACCGGCCCGGCACAGGCATCCGTGGCGCCGGCCACAAACGTCACCGCGGCGCCGCTGGAACGCGTGCGGGCGAGGGAGAGATTTCCCGAAGTGGTGATCGAGGGCGCGGTGGTGTCAGCAATCGTCAGCACCGCCACCGAGCTCGTGACCGAGCCGCCGGCATTGGCGACGACGACGGTGTAGTTGCCCGCGCCGGCCATGGTCGCGGGGTCAATGGTCAGCAAGGCGTTGGTCGCGTCGGTGATGTTTCCACCATCACGCCGCCATTGATACGCGAGCGGCGCGGGGCCGGTGGCGGTGACGCTGAAGTTGGTCAGGCCACCACATGCCACCGTCGCAGGCACCGGCTGAACGGTGATGGCAGGTGCGGTTACCGCCGGCAACGGGGCGAAAGCAACCCCGCGCAACGCGGTGCCGGCCGCGCCGGCCACCAGGAGAGTGGCGGCAGAACCCGCCCCGCCATCCGTGATCGAGACGAGGCTGTTGGTCACGGTGTTGGCGTACAGCACCGGGTTCGCACCGCTCCAGTCCACGACCAGTCCGCGAGAGGAATTGGTCGCCACGACGTAGGCCAGGACCCAGGCGCTGCCGGAGTTCGTCCAGCGCGTGATGCCGCCGCCGCTGGCGGGCGCGCTGTCATCAGCGGTGTAGGCGATGGTGCCGGCGGGATTGAATGAAAACCCGTAAACGCTGGAGGCCGCGCCCGCGTTGATCAGGAAGTTGGTCGTAGCCGCGGCGGTGGGAAGGCCGGGCGTGGTGAAGCCGTAAATGCCGCGGGCCGTGCCGGAGGCCGTGGAGAAATAAAGGCGGCCATTGAGGATGTTCACCACACGCGTGTTCACCAGCGAGCTTTGCACGGCGGCGGCGGCGGCGGCGTTGCCGAAATAAAAGGTGCCGTTGTTCCCGCCCGCGCCCCAGAAGTTGTTGATGCCGTCCGTCGCGCCGCTCCGAATGTTGTTCGCGCTGTATTGGCTGGTGGACAAGGCACCGAGGGCGTAGGTGCCGGCGGCATTGATCGTCCCCACTCCGCGCGGCACCTGCACCGAGGTGAGCGTGGTCAGCGACGCGGGCGCGGGCCGGTTGGTGTTGTACCCGGCGAAGGCGAGCCGCGCTCCGTCCGGCGAGCGCATCAACGCGCCTTCCGAGCTGGCTGAGCCGCTAATGAGCAGCGCATTCGCGCCGCTGTCCGGCACGACGATGCTTTGCACGAACACGCCCGTCGTCGTGTATTCGTCGATGAAGATGGTGTTGCCGGTGTTGGTCAGGGTCTGCGTGCCGTCGCCCGCGCGCAGCACGGCGAGATTACCGGGAGTGAACGGCGCCGCCGCCGTCGTGAAACGCAGGGCGAGCGCGGCCCCGGCGGCCAGCAGGAGAAGCCAGCGACGGCGGCCTCGCCAAGTGCTGGTTGGAAACGCGGCCGTGGTCGTCAGGAGGTTGGCCGGCTGGGTGTTGTCTCGGTTCAGGTTCATATATCGGTTTGGTTGGTATTAAATGGAGTCATTGCCAATTCATGCTCAACTAGCTGACCACAATCCGTGAGCTGGAGACAACGGAGGCAGGGTTACTTTGCCGCAACGGTTCGATGACCGCGCCCATCGATTGTCCGTTGAGTGGCACTGGTGAATGGACAAGGCCGTTCCGCCGCCTCACGGGCCATCGGAGGCGGTTCGTTTCGCCGGGCTGAAACGCCCCGGCGATTACCTCTGCCGGACAATAATGACGGACTGCATTTGCAACCGGGCGGCGCAAATTACCGGCGTGGGTGCGCGAAAGTCGGATCGCGAGGTGAACATGATCCGCCTCGCCGACGACGCGATACGCCTCGCAACCCGCGTTGCGCACGACGGTGGCGCGATACGCGTGGAGCTACGGTCGCGTGTCCGGGGCGAGGAAAGGGCGGCGTTCCTTCGTGCTGAAGATGACGTGGACGATAACGAGGCTCAATGATTGTGGCATGGCGATGGCAGTCTAGGGCCAAAGGCCCGGCTCATACCAGCAGCGCCCCAGGAATCGGTTCGACAATTTGTTTCGAGCGCCGAAGGCGCGATCCATCGGCAACGGCACGGAATGGGTGATGGGAGCAGGAATGGTGACGGGGCATGTTGGGCCGGGCCTTCAACCCTCATGATATTTTCGGCCTTGGACCTAGGACGTTGCCCCAGGCTGGGATGGAATCGCGCCGTTGGCGCGGGGAGGCCGTGAGGTCGGCGGTGGGGAGGTTCCTGGCTCCAAGAACTCGGCGATGAACCACGCTTCAACCTTCTGGCGCGCCCACGGAGTCTTGCGCAGAAACGTAAGGGCGGATTTCACGCTCGGATTGAACTGGAAACAGCGGACAGGAATGCGACGTCCCATCTCGCTCCAGCCATGCCGCTGCACGAGTTGATTGATGATGATTTCCAGCGTGATGCCGTGCAACGGATCGCGTGGATGGGAGGCAAGCTCAGGCATCGAGAATAGACTCTTCAGGTCCGACGCAGAGCAAAAACCACCGCGCGGTCACCAGCGCGATGAATGTTTGAACGCGCCCCGGGCATTCGGTCAGGAAGCCTTGCGGGAGGCCCCAGGCGCTGCCTTGGGCTTCTCTTTCTTCGGCTTCTTGACTTCACGTTTCTGACTGCGGTTTCCTTTGGCCATAATATTTTTTAGTTAGTACCGGCCACCAGCTACGCTGTTTTGATCGGATATTGCAACAGAAGACACGCCCCAATTTCCCGGAGCCAACGGCGCGGGTCATGGGGTGGGGCGAGGCTCTGCCGAGCTGGCTCGTGGGACATTCGCCCCACCGTCTGGCTTCGGCTCAACGGCGGCGTTCGGCGGGCAGCAGATTTTCCAGCAGCTTCACTGCGTTGGTGGGCGTTGATCCGTCGATTTGAAAGGGGACTGTCGCAAGTCGGAGGTCATTTCCCTGGATGCGGATTCCACGGGTCTCCGGCCCGAGCGCTTTCAGAAAAACCGTGGTGCCTTCAAGGGCGCGGCTGCGGCGGATGGTCGCCTCGGCGACTTGGTTCAGCACCACGGCGGGATGATTTGGTGCGCCGCGTCCGGCGAAGCCGTCCAGCGCGAGGCTGCGGATGTCTTCGAGATGGAGCGCGCTTTGCCAGGCGGGCAGTGAGGGCTTTTCCCAGGTCACGGCCAGGCCCTTGATCTTGAGATTTTTTGCGCGGCGGATGTCAAGGGCGTGGTCGGCGTAGTCGAAGGGCGCGGCGGGATCGGCGGCGAGGTGCAGCTTGACGTTTTCGAGGGTGAGGCCGTCCAGCCAGCTCGCGGCATGACCGTAGAGGCGGGCGGTGCCCTTCGCGTGTGCGGTGACGTCACGGATGGTGATGTTGCGAACGGTGCCGGGCGGAGGCTCGCCGGGTTTGGCCGGTTGCTGGTTGAGTTCGCTGAAGGGGGCGACGCGGAAATGAAAGGGCTGGCCATCGCCCGCCCAGAACCAGTCGAAGCGGTTGCAGTGAATGGTCAGGCGGGACAGCACCACGTCGCTGATGTCGCCGCCCTGGACGGCGCTGTAGAAGACGAAGCCGCGGTTGACGTTGGTGAGCACGCAGTCGCTCACGCGCACCTGGCGGACGCCGGCGTGGTTACCTTCGCTGAACTTGATCCCGGCCGAGGCTGAGGACAGCCGGCAATGGGTGACGTTGACGTTCTCGCACCGGCGCGCGGGGCCCCAGACTTTTTCGGAAATGAAAACGATGCAGTCATCCCCCGTCTCAATGGTGCAATTCGTGATGGTCACGTCCTTGCATCCGTCAATGTCGATGCCGTCGGCCCAGACGCCTTCCTTGAGGCTGGTGTGGACATACAAGCCGTCGAACTTCACCCGGTCGCAGGCGTAGAGGTTGATAGTCCAGCTTGGCGAGTGCAGCCACTTCAGACCGGTGAACTTCACGTCCTTCGATCTCCCCAGCCACACGAGGCGGGGGAAAACCTGGCGTTGGGGGAGGCCTTTTGGAAACGAGCGCCGGAGCGGTTTGCCCAGCGCCATCATGGTTTCCTTGTGGTTGAAACCTTTCTCCACGTCGTCCTCGCGCCATTCATACTCGGCCTGGCCATCGACGGTGCCGGCTCCCTTGATCTCCACATCGACGAGTTCCTCGCCCAGAAACAACGCGGCCTGGGCGACGATGGGTCCATACTCGTAGGCCGCCGGATTCGTCGAGGCGAACAAGGTCGCGCCGGCGGCAATTTCGATCCGCACATGACTGCGGAGGCGGAGCGTGCCAGAGGTGTACTCGCCGGGTGGGATCAGCACGGTGCCTCCTTTGGCGGCGCAGACTTCGATTGCTTTCTGAATGGCGGGACGGGCGTCGTCGGATTTTTTTCCGGTCGCCCCATAATCCCGGACGTTGAAGACCGCGGCGGCGCCGGATGTGAGCAGGGGGAAGAGCAAAAGCCCCGCGATCACGGTGGAGAATTTTTTCCGGCTGGGCATGGGGAGATTTTACGGAAACACCCGACGTTCCGCAATCGTGCGTTGCACGGCGTCGGTTCCGGCTGGACACCGGAACCGACGCGCGGGCTGACCTCACGCCGCTTTGGCCGTCGGATGTTTCAACATCACGCCGAGCAGGCCGTCCACCAGTCCGGGATTTGCGCCCGCGCCGTTGACGGCCACGTCGGGGACGATGCGAACGTGGCGTTCGCCGATGATCTGCATGAGCTGCATCATCGTGTAACTCTGCGCGCCGATCACTTCCACGCCGACACGGTAGGATTCGGCCTTGGCCCCGCGGAGGGAGCGGATGGCTTCCGATTCGCCGGTCGCCTGCTTGATGCTGGCGTTGGCCTGCAATTCAGCGATGCGCACGCCTTGTTCGGAGCCGACGCGAGAGATCACTTTCGGCGCGTCGAGCGCGCCGACATGGATGATCTGCAAGACGTCAATGTTGAACGTGAATCCATCGTGCGAACGCACGGTGATGGACGAAAGTTTTTCGTCGTAATGATGCGCTTCGGTGCGGTTGGCCCAGTTGAGCACAATGTTGGTAGTCGGCACGCGCTCGACTTTCATGATGCGCGTGTTGATCGGATGTTTGCCGGGATAAAGCGGCGTGACCCAGACACCTTTGTGGCCGGTGTTGACCAGATCGCCGTGTTTGAAGTCCACGCCGCTGACGTCCACATGCGCCATCCCGACGTAGGACATGACCACGCCGACGTAACCGATGGGGATCTCCACCATCGGCACCTGCTCGACCTGGACGAACCATGAGTTCAGATTCCACGAGCCGCTGAGTAGGATTTGTTCCTGCAGGCCGTGCCGCCCGACGACGACGAGAACGGCCTGGGCGTTCTGGAAATTGTCATGGCCGGCGATGACCGGTCCGGCAATTTCGCCCGGCTCAATGGGCCGCCCGTCCAGCGCGGTGACGACTCCGACCTTGTCGGGATCAACGCGATGAAGCTGGAGCTGTTCTGGAAACATTCCGTGCATCGGCGCCGTGGCCGAAGTGATGACGGTGAATAGCGCGCTGTTGATGCGATACGTGCCGCCGGTGATGTGGCCAAGCTGCCGGCCCTTTTCGCCGCCGTTGAGCAGGAACTTGCGCGCGTCCTGGAAGTTGTCGCTTTCGACGATTTTCCCGAGGA
>CANMZY010000037.1:0-14957 GCA_947502425.1 Verrucomicrobiales bacterium | reverse complement strand
GGTTTCGGCGCTGAGTTTTTCCGTGAGGAACTTCGCCAGCGGATCGGCGCCCTTGAGTTTGGCGGCGAGTCCGGGCAGGTCGGTGAAGTGGTCCGACTGGAAGAAGGAATTGCCGACGCGGCGGTTTTTCTCGATACGGTCGCCGTTGGCCAGGAATAATTTGTCGAGCGGCAGCACCATCCGGGCGAGGAGGTTGGTTTTGTAGTTCAACTGGCTTTCCTTGTCGCTTCGGGCGAGTTCGGAGAAGAACGCCGGGTCGGGCTGCGTGCTGCGGTTGTAGTGGGCGCGGATGTAGTTCAGGTAGGTGCCGTCGGCGAGCGCGTTTTGCGTGATGAGGTAAACGTCGCGCCGGTCGAACTTGGGATCGCGCTTCTTCTCCGGCGGAATCTGGCTCTCGCAGAAAATCATGTAGGTCGGGCAGAAGCGGCCCGGATCAGTGCCGCCGAAGAGAATGGTGTTCTTGTCCATCTCCGGGTAGATCGGTTTGCCGTCCGCGCCGTTGAAGGGCGGGGTGAACATGTCATGGCCGAACCAGTAGCCGAAAAGGTGGCCGCGCTGCTCGTTGGCCGACCAGTGCGAGAGCACCGAGTAGGCGGGCATGAGCGCGAAGGCCCCGAGCAGCGCCATGGCCGGCATGCGCTGGCGGGAGACGAGCAGGATGATCGAGATCAGCGCCGCCAGCGCCAGGCCGAACCCGGCGGTCAGGCGGACGATGAAGTAGGGCGTTTCCTCCCTGAGGGTGAAGGCGAAATACGCGAGCGCCGCAGCGGTGAGCACGCCGAACGCGCACAGGATCGGGACGCGGAAGCGTTGATACTGTGTGGCCAGCACGGCCAAGAGCAGCGTCAGTCCGTAGCCGATGCCCATGGCGACGAGGACATGGGAAGCGGTGAAGAACGGTTTGTTCAGGGAGAGGGCCTGCCGGTCGGTCGCGGGGTTGAGCAGGATGACCAGGAACGGCGCGAGCACCAGATAGAAAGCCATCAGGCCGATGAGCCAGGCGCGTTCGCGCTTTTGCAGCCAGCGCAGGAAGAAGACCACCAGGCAGAGTTCGTAAAGGATGCCGACCGTGGTGATCCAGAAAACGATCTGCTCCATCGAAAAAATCTCACCCTTGACCAGGGGCAGATAGAGGCAGACCCGCAGCATCAAGAGCGCGGCCAGCACCAGGTGAAAAATCGTCAGGCATTTGAACCACAGCGTCTCTTTCTCACTCAGTTTGCGGATGTAGAAGAACGGAACCAGGGCGACCAACCCCAGCAGCAGGTAGGCGGGGTTGAACTCTTCGATGTCGCCGTCGATCAAAATGCCGAGGGACTGGGTGTAGCGCGCGAGGAAGGACGACATGAGTTCGATGAAATTGTCGCCCGTGCCGACCATCGGGTGGATGCGCTCGTACTGGCCGCGGGTCAGGGCATGCCAGAAGCCCGTCTCCGTGCGGGGATAACCCCAGTTCAACGGCGGGTTGGTCATCGAGGCGACGGGCATGTAGAGGTAGCAGAGCGCGCCTGCGACCAGCGCCAGAAAGCAGACGAATCCGATGTGGAAGGTGGTGCCGACCTTTTTGGTTTTGATCGAGAGCGCGACGAAGCCGATGAAGGAGGCGATGAGGATGACGGTGAAAATCAGGAGCAGGGGCGTGTTGTCGTTCAGCACGGACACAATGCCGAGGGCCTTGCCGACGAGGATGGCGACCAGCAGCAGTACGTTGCCCAGGCACAGGTCGCGTCCCAGCTTGGGCAGCGCCGCGACGATGATGACCTCCAGGCTGATGGCCGTGACGAGCAGGGACTGGTGGTTGTTGGTGCAGATGCCGAACAGGAACCAGGCAAAATAAAGATAGCGATACTGGTGCGGCGCATAGATCCACCGCAACATGCAGCACATCATTCCGGTCATCGACAGCACGGTGAGCGTGTATACCTCCACGATCACCGCCTGGCTCCACATGAAGCCGTCAAACCCCATCAACATCCCCGCCACGAAACCCGTCATCAGGCAGATGCCGCTCTCGACACGCTGCTCGATGTTCTTCAGCTCGGCGATGCCCTCGATCATCATGCTGCTCCCGCGCGAGACCATCAGGGCGATCAAACCGCACGAGAGCGCGCCGGCCACTGCCGAGGAGATGGCCACGCGATAGGCAATGTTGCCAATCGGCAGCAGCACCGTGAAGAGCCACGAATAAACCGTCCAAACCGGATAGCCCGGCGGATGCGGCACGCCGGCATACATCGAGGCGACGGCCAGCTCGCCAGAATCCTCCAGCGTCAGGTCCGGCGAGATCGTGAAGAAATAACCGAGGAAGACCAGCAGGCTCGTCAGGAGGAACGCCAGCCAGTCAATCCGGCGAAAGAGCGGCGGCGGTTTGACGGTCGGGCTGGCGGTCGTGGCCGGTGCCGGGGCGGCGGATTTGACCGGGGTGTTTTTGGCGGGCGCGGACTTCCGATTTTCCGGGGTCATATCAGTGCAAGAGACGGTTTGTGTTCACGGATTCAAAAGAGCGCGTATTTGATGGGATGTGGCCCTCGTTTGTCCAACTTAAAATCGGGGCCGACCAGTGGTTGTGCGGCGCGAAGGCCAGGGTCAGGGCGGCCCCGCTGCTTTGATTGCTCCATGCGGCCAGTCCGGGAAACTCCCCGCCCGCCGCCGTGAGCCGGGTCATCCAGTTTCCGCCCGGCGACACCGCCATCAGCCGCGCCACGCAGGCCGCCGCGACCACGGCCCCGTGGCGGAACTCCAGCCGCCAGCTTCCGAACGTGGAGGCCGGGGCGTCCGCGGGCGTGCCGCCGAAAATGCGTGCTTCAAGCTTCGCCGACGGGCGGCGCGACTTCAGTTCCCGCGTCAGCCGCCGCCAGAGCCCGCGCCGACAATTGAGCGCGGCGTTGCGAAAGGCGCGCAGGCCGTAGTGCGGCGGATTCTCCGGCGCGTGGTCCAGCTTCAGCAGCGCCACGAACGTCTCCTGCAGCACGTCCTCCGCCTCGCCGCGGCCCAGGCCGAGCGCGCGCCCATACAGCACCAGCCCCGCCGCCTGGGCTTCATACAAATCACGCTGCCAATTCGGGTCGCTGGCCATTTGCTAGTTCACCGGATAGACACCGCCGGCTGGAAATTTGTATAAAATAATTTCGCGCAGGGACAGCCCGGAGAATGGCCCGCTCGTTCTGCCCGCTTCGCCTTCCGTCTGGCTTTTTCTTCCATCCCGGCCAAATCCCGCCGCGCTGCGCCGGCTGGCCCTGTGCCCCGTCTGGCCCGATCACCTCCACCAGTCCGCGGGCAAACCCATTGGCCATGAGGCGATCAATCCCGAAATGAAAGCGGTTCATTCATCCGGCCCAAATAAATTAAACCGCTTTGCCGGACGTTCCTTGCCGCTGGCACCGCCGCTGCTAAAACTGGAACCGTCTGGTTGAAACCACGAATGGACATGAATCGACACGCATGGGTGTGGGCGACCGACGCCGGGGCGGCTTACCCCGGTCCGGCCCGTCAGGGAGCGTGTCGAGTCGAGTGGCACCGTGGTGGCACCGCCCGGTTTAGGTTAAAGCCAGCACCACTTTTCAAATGCACGATCCCAAGAAACCAAAACTCGTCGTCATCGGCAACGGCATGGCCGGGGCGCGCGTCGTCGAAGAAATTCTCAAGCGCGCGCCCGACCAGTTCGAGATCGTAATGTTCGGCGCGGAGCCTTACGGCAATTACAACCGCATCCTCCTGAGCAATGTGCTCAACGGCCGCCAGGCCGCCTCGGAGATTTTCATGAACCCGCTCGCGTGGTATCGCGAGAACGGCGTCAAGCTCCACGCGGGCGTCAAGGCCACGAAGATTGACCGCGAGCGCAAGGTCGTCGTCGGCTCGCCACTCGAGAAAGACGCGCTGGCTTAGGCGGTGGATGCGGCGGCGGTTCCGGACGCTGTGGTGGTTGAGGAGTCGTAGGATCACGTCATCATTGCCGCGGACTCGCGGCCGTTCGTGCCGCCGATGGAAGGCTTCGGCGGGGCGGGGACGTTTTTGTTTCGCACGATTGACGACTGCGATCAGATCGCCGGCTACGCGAAGGACTGCAAACGCGACCTGCTCATCACCGTGAAGACCCACGACGAGGTGCTTCTGCACATGGGCCGGTTCATGCAGTATTACCGCGAGTACGGCAAATACCTCGAGCGCACCTACCACTTCGTCGAGCGCGTCGGCATGGACAACCTGCGCAAGATTCTCATCGAGGACAGCCTCGGCATCGCCGCGCGCCTCGACGCGGATATCCGGAAGGCCGTGGACGCCTACGTTAATCCTTGCAAGGAGGCCGAGTTGCCCGCCCATCCCCGACAATTCAGCGCGCCCGATCTGGCGCACGCGCTGGCCACGGCAGAGAATAACGGCTGATTCCCATGAGCACCACCACCATCATCAATCTCGGCAGCGTCGAAAAAATCGCCCCCGGCCAGGGCCGCTGCTACCTCGTCAGCGGCAAAGAAATCGCCGTCTTCCGCCAGCGCGACGGCCATCTTTTCGCCACGAAAACCCGCTGTCCGCACAAGCAAGGCCTGCTCGCCGAAGGCTTGGCGGGCGGCGGCAAAGTCATCTGCCCGCTGCACTCCCATAAATTCGACCTCGCGACGGGGCAGGGGAGTGAGCCGCACGAGTGCGTGAAAGTTTTCCAGGTCGAAGAGCGCAACGGCGAAGTGCTGCTGCACCGTTGAGCACCGCCCGGGAAATCCGCGAAAAAAAATCCCGCAGTTGCCATCCGAATCCTCCCGGCCCATGCTGGTTTTGTGAGCGAAGATTCCCAACATCACGTTGCCAGCTTGGCGCGGTTCACCGAGGCCATCTACCGTTTCGAGCTGGCGAACCGGCGCGATCCGAACCAGGAGATGGCGGACGGCGCGATGTATCCGCGCGAACTGCTCTACGCGCGGCGCCTCTCCGCCTGGGTACTGAAGCTCTGTCCCGAAGCCTCCGAGGAGCTGCGACTGGCGGCGCACTGCCAGCATCTTTGCCGCTGGGAGATTCCGCGCGCCAGCTACGAGATGACGCGCGCGGGCTATTTGAAGTGGCGGCACGATCTTAAACAGTTCCACGCGCGCAAGGCCGGGGAGATTCTGCATGAGACCGGCTATCCCGAAGCCGCCGTCGTCCGCGTCCAGGACTTGAACCTCAAGAAAAACTTCCCGACCGATCCCGAAAGCCGCGTCCTAGAAGACGGGCTCTGCCTGGTCTTCCTGCAATTCCAACTGGCCGACCTCGCCGCGAAAACCGATGACGACAAAATTATCAACGCCCTGCAAAAATCCTGGAAGAAGATGACCTCTGCCGCCCATGCCGAGGCGTTGAAGATCGCCTTCGGCCGGCGCGAGTCGGAGTTGGTGCAGCGCGCGTTGGGTCCCGGCTGAAATGGCTGAACTTCTGCCAAACGATATTTGACTTTTCTCCCGGGCCGGAAATACTGGCCCCATGAAACTAATCATCGTTCTCCTCGCCCTCGCGCTCGTGCAAATCGTCTCCGCCGAAAATGCCCCCAAGATTTACGATGTTCCGCTCAAGGACATCAACGGCAAGGAAACGTCCCTCAAGCCCTATCAAGGCAAGGTGATCCTCGTGGTCAACGTCGCATCACAATGCGGGAACACCCCGCAATACCAGGGGCTCGCAGCCCTCTTCGCGAAATACAAGGAGAAGGGCCTGGTCGTGGCCGGTTTTCCCTGCAACGATTTCGGCGCGCAGGAGCCGGGCAGCAACGAGGAGATCAAGGAATTCTGCACCAAGAAATACAGCGTGACCTTCCCGATGTTCGACAAGCTGCACGTCAAAGGCGCGGAGCAGCATCCACTCTACAAGGAGCTTTCCGGCAAGGAATCGCCGTTCCCCGGCGACGTGACCTGGAACTTCGGCAAATTTCTCATTGGCAAGGACGGCAAAATCCTCAAGCGCTTCGATCCGAAAGTGAAGCCGGAATCACCCGAAGTCATCAAGGCCATCGAAGAGGCGTTGAAGTAGGGGCGGACCCAAAGCAGGGCCGAAACCAAAACACCGAACATTCAACATTCAACTTCGAACGCCCAATGGCGGGCGGGCGCGTTCGATGTTCGGAGTTGAATGTTGAATGTTCGGTATTCCCCTCCGAAATCTGACCGTCTGCCTGTTCCCCTTCGCGTCATTGCGTTGTGCAACCACCCGCCTGCACTTGAATCTGGCTTCCTGAGTCCGCGTCTGACACGCTCCATGCACACGATGAAAAATATTTTTTGTCTCCTCTTTGCTCTCGCCGTCTCCGCGTCCGCCGCCGACTGGCCCAAGGGCATCAAGGCCCCGCCCGGTTGGGAGGTCACGATGTTCGCCGCGCCCACCAATGTCGGCTACCCGACCTGCCTCTCCACCGCGCCCAACGGCGATCTCTACGTCGGCGTCGATGAGAACGGCTCGCTCGACGCCAAGCCGAACCGTGGCCGCGTCGTCCGCTGCACCGATACGGACGGCGACGGGAAAGCCGACAAGTTCACCACCTTTGCGACGATGGACAGCCCGCGCGGCATCTGGTTCGAGAACAATGTTCTTTACGTCCAGCATCCGCCCTTCGTCACCGCGTATTTCGACGACAACGGCGACGGCGTGTCCGACCGCAGCGAGGCCATCGTGAAGGGGTTGGGCTTCGACCTGAAATTTCGCGGGGCCGACCACACCATGAACGGCATGAGGATGGGCATCGATGGCTTTCTCTACATCGCCTGCGGCGACTACGGCGCGACCAACGCCGTCGGCCAGGACGGCACGGCGATCAAGCTGCACGGCGGCGGCGTGGTGCGCGTGCGCCCGGACGGCACCGGGCTGGAAATCGTTTCGCACGGCCAGCGCAACATTTATGACGTGGCCGTCTCGCCGGAGATGGACCTCTTCACGCGCGACAACACCAACGACGGCGATGGCTGGAACGTGCGCCTCTCGCATGTCCTGATGGGCGGCAAGTACGGCTACCCGTCGCTCTACAAAAAGTTCGGCGACGAAATGGTCCAGCCGCTCGCGGACTACGGCGGCGGCTCGCCCTGCGGCGCGTTGTTCATGGACGAGCCGGGTTTCCCGGAAGGATTCGGGCGCGGGCTGTACACGGTGGAGTGGGGCGCCAATGCGATCATGCGCCATCCGCTGACGAACAACGGCGCGAGCTGGAAGGCGGGTCAGAGCAAGTTTGTCGAGCTGCAGCGTCCGACGGATTTCGACGTGGACGGTTCGGGGCGGCTCTACATTGCGAGCTGGCAGGGCGCGACCTTCAACTACGCCGGGCCGAACGCCGGCTACGTGGTGCGCGTGACACCGCCGGGCTGGAAGCTCGCCGCGTTTGCCGATTTGAAAAAAGCCGGCCAGGCGGAGCTGCTCAAATTGATCGGCTCGCCCAGCGCTTTCGCCCGCCTTTATGCGCAGCGGGAAATCCTGCGGCGCGATGACAGCTCCTCCTACGTCGGCCCCTTGGAAACCCTCGCCGCTTCCACCGCTCCGACCGCGCCCCGGGCCGCCGCCATCTTCACGCTGGATCAACTGCCGGGCGCGGCCGCGCAGGCCGCGCTGCTCCGGCTGGCGAAGAACGACGAAGTGCGCGAGTTCGCCCTGCGCGCGCTGGCCGACAGCAAGGCCGCCGCCGCCGTGCCCGCCGCGCCGTTCGTCAGCGCGCTGACCGATGCGAATCCGCGCGTGCGGTTGCAGGCCGTGACCGCGCTGGGCCGACTGGGCAAGGCGGAGGCCGCGTCCGGCATTTTGCCGCTCGTGGCGGACAGCGATCCGATGGTCGCGCATCTCGCGGTGCAAAGCCTCGCGAAGCTGGGCGCGGCCAAGGTCTGCCTCGCGGCCTTTGATTCGCCCGGCACGACGAATCTGCTGTACGGCGCGGGCCGGGCGCTGGAGTTGCAGCACGCCGCCGCCGTGGTCGATGGATTGATCGAGCGACTGGCGAAGACGACCGACGCCGCGACGCGCCAGATCATTTTGAAGGCGCTCTGCCGCCTCTACACGCGCGAGGACGATTGGAATGGCAAATGGTGGGGCACGCGCCCGGATTCGACCGGGCCGTACTTCAAGCCGGTCAAGTGGGCCGAGAGCGAGAAGATCGCCGCCGCGCTGCGCGACTCCCTGACCAAGGCCGATCCCGAAACGCTCCGCGCGCTGATGGTCCAGATGCAGCGCAACCGCGTCGATCTCCCGGAGGCGACGGCGGCTGTGCTCCGGCTCGCCGCGACCGACGCGAAGTTTCGCGCGCAAGCCATCGAGATGTTCAGCGGCCGCCCGGTGATTCCCGATGAGGCCATTTCGTTTTTCGGCCAGATCGCATTGTCGGGCGAGGAAGCTCCCGCCACGCGGGTCAAGGCCGTCCGCGCCCTGCAACGCTCCGGCAAGCCCGCCGCGCTGGACGCCGCCGTCGCCGCCCTGACCGCGTCGGAGAAACCGCCCGGCGAACTCGCCGCCGCCTGGGAAGAATTCGCACGCGAGCCGAAGCAGAGCCAGAATCTCGCGCGCTTCGTCAAGATGGCCGAGAGCGGTTCGCCCGGCGAACGCACTCTCGGCTACGCCGTGCTGGGCAGCCTAGCCAGCGTGAAAGTGTCGTCGAAGGAAACGAAAGCCTCGGCCTCACGCGCCCTCGAACAGGCCTGGGCGAAACCGGAGACCGCCGCGCCGTTGCTCCAGGCCATCGCGCGCTTGAAGCTCGAGCAGTTTGCCTTCCAGGTGCGCGCGCTGACCTCCGACCCGCGCCCAGCCGTCGCCGCCGCCGCGAAGCAGACCGCGCAGTCGCTCGGCCTCGACAAGAAGCCGGCCGGCGAAACCGGGGCGCTCATCGAGAAACTGCCGTATGACGAGGTCGTCGCCACCGCCGTGAAGGACAAGGGCGACGCCAAGATCGGCGCGAAGTTTTTCCTCTCCCTCGGCTGCGTCGCCTGCCACACCGTCACGTCCGACGAGGCGCCGAAGGGGCCGTTTCTCGGCGGCATTGCCACGCGCTACAGCCGCGCGGATTTGTGCGAGAGCATCATCAAGCCGGGCGCGAAGATCGCGCAGGGCTTCGAGACGCAGACCTTCAAGACGAAGGACGGCGACGAGCTGGAAGGCTTCGTCACGCGCGAAGGTGGCGACGATCTGGACCTGCGGAACATCGCCGGCATCACCACCACGCTCGCCAAGAAAGACATCAAGGACCGCGGCAAGCGGGACACGTCGGCGATGCCCCAGGGTCTGGCGGACAAGCTCACGCCGGCGGAACTCGCCTCGCTGCTCGCGTATCTCGAATCGTTGAAGGCGAAGTAACCGGGTCCCAGCCGCAACGATGAAGATCAACGGCCGGCGGCACCGGCAAAAGCGGGAGCGCTCCAGCGATCTTCCACCAGGGTGCGGGTGAAGAGGCGGCCCTGGCCGGGAGCGGGAACCGGGGCGGTGTAGCGTCGCGCCTTGGGTGAAATGGTTCCTCCGGAAGCGCGGGGATCGCTGCCGTCGAGGGTGTAATAGATCTGGGCGTCCTCGGCCGTCGTGGACAAGTCGATTTGTTTTCCGCCGCCGGGGGGCTTCACAGTTGGGGCGGGAACAAATTGGTCGTCGATCCAGTTGAGGCGCTTTTCCATCCAGAGCCGCAGCCAGTTCATCTCCTGTTCGTAGCTCACGCCGACGAAGTGCTGGGGCTGCACGACGGTTCCCAGGATCGGCCATCGGTCGAAGTTGCGTTTCTGGGCCTCTTCCAGCAGGGCGGCCCAGCCGTTGACACGCGCAATCAGCCTGGGGGTGGCGAGGATGTTGGTCCGCAGTGCCGCCCAGCGGTCCACGTAGCGCTGCGCGAAATCCGGGTCTTCGAAGAGGCGGCGAAACCAGGTGTATTCGGTGTCATCCCATTGCGGCCACATCCAGTACTCCGTCAGGTAGGCGCCACGGGCGGAGCAGTTGCCAAAGCCCAGGTTCCAATCCCAGACCGGCTCCATCTTGATCTTGCCGCCCCGATCCTTGCGGTAGTAGGTGCTGAAGCGGTATCCGTCCACGTTCTTGCTCAACTCCACGAGGAGATGGTGGTCGATGAAGGAATCCACATCGATGTAGGCCGCGTAGCCGTTGGTGGGGTTCTTGAAATCCGGCCCGTAGAGCGTGCGTTCGAATTGATCGACATGTCCTTGCAGCCAGGCCCGCTGGCGCGCCGTCAGTTCGTCAGGTTCAGGCTCCACGTAGAAGAAATGATTGTCCTTCACGCTGCTCCAGAAACCGTCCTGGTCCTGAAAGATTTTGGAATCGCCCTGCGCCTTTTCATGCCGGGGGTTGAACGGCTTGACCAATCCAATCTGGTTGGTGACGGGAATTTGTTTAAGAAAAGCAGGCTCTTCCCGCCGCCACTTGTCGGCCTTGCGGTTGGATTTTTTTTCGGACGGTATGTCGAATCCCTCGGGATCAGCGGGGAAGCCGCCAGGTCCCGAGGGCAGTTGCAGCGCCGGGCTGGGGTCGATGAACTTGACGGTGCGCGTCAGATCCGTGACCGCCCGGCGGGACATGCCGCGCCCGACATGATCCTTCTTGAAAATGTAGCCGCCGGTGACATTCGGTTCGGTGTTGTCCTCCGGACGCAGCCGGGTGATGTCCACGCGCGCCGGATCGCGGGTGATTTTGTCTTCGAAAACATAGATGCCCATGTAGGAGTTGGTCGTGAGTTTCTCGCCGGATTCGTTGATGAAGACTTCCACGAACCGGGTGTGCGGCGCCCAATGGCCCATCTGGTTGCTCAACTCGTAGGCCAGGACGTCCCGCATGAAGGTCTTGTCCGGATAGGGCGCATACAGCACCCACTCGGATTGCTTGGGGAGGCCGAAAACGGAGATGCCCTGCTTTTCGTCATTTTCAGCCAGCGCCCGGAAGGTGAGGGAGTGCTTGGGATACTTCCTCGAGGCGTGGCCGCGCACGTTCATCGAGGCGCGTCCGTCAAAATCCGCCGGGCCGGTCAGGGCCGCGCGGCCGCCGTTGGTGTTGATGAAGCGGGCCGTGACGATGACCCGGGTGTTGCGCTCCGCCGAAAACTCCTCGCCTTGCGTGTCGATGATGATGAGCGGCAGGTTGGAAGTGAAGCCGGCCAGGTCTTCGCCCAGCAACGTCAGATCCACGGACACCGTCGCGCTCGGCCGGCGGGCCGGGGCAAAGCTTCTCGCCCGCACCAGCGCGGAGTTGGTGATGCTCAGCGGGCCGGCGTAGAGGCGCGAGGCCGGCGTCGGCTCGGTCCCGTCGAAGGTGAAGCGGATCGACGCGCCCGGGGCCGTGATTTGCAGCGTCAGATCCTTCGCGTAAACACCGCTCGGGGCCGAGAACGCCGGGGAGGGCGCGGTCTCCTCGGCGGCCCGGGCCGGAAGGAGGACGGCGGGCGCGAGAACGGTGAAGAGGAGCATCGCCCGCGTTAAAAGGGTTTGCCGCCCGCGAAAAAAATAAGATGGTTGCTTGCTCACGTTGCTGGACTTGCAGAATCTCGACCCATTGACCGTGTGGCGTATTCAGTGACAAAGACATTTTTTGATGAAACCTGTTCCCGCCAACGTCGGAGAACGCATTCAGAATGATGAGATTCAAGCCTGACTGGAAAGTCATTTTTTGGCCGGGACGGTGGTTGCTCGCCGTCCTGCTGGTCATGGCGGCTACCGGCTTGACCCCGGCCCAGGAGCGGCCGGTTTTTCGGCCCGTTAACCTGACCAACTTCTACACGGAGATTTTCAACGGCACCAACTCGGGAAAAAGTTTCTCCGGAAATGCCGCGACTCAGTTGCCGCATGACGAACAGACCCTGGATGGCACTCCCTACCACATCGGGGGCCGCCTCGAGGTCACCGGATTGGATGCGGCGCGGAACGGTGATTTCCGCAACGCGCAGGTCGAAGGCATTCCCATCGGGCAGAAAGCCGCGCGTTTGCACCTGCTGCATGGAGCGGCCCACGGCGTGAAGGACGGCATCCCGATGTCCTCGCTGGTGTTGCATTACGCCGGCGGCGAAACCCGATCGGTGCGGCTGACCTACGGCGTCCACGCCCGCAACTGGATGCGGGACGCCGGGGAGAAACACAGCCGGCTGGCCGATCCCAACTCGATCCTTGCCTGGTCGAACTTCGAGGCTGATTCGCCCGCGGCGCAGACGGCGGGGACCTTCGAAATTGCTTCGCTCCTGACGCAAAAGATGGAGAATTCCGGGAAATACGATTTCATCAAGGGCTGGTCCGGCGCGGATAGCCTGAGCATCATCGCCAACTCCTCCGACCAGACGGTGCGCGTGCCGGGCAACGCGAAGGCCCACGGCGTGGCGGTGCATCCGTCTCCCAAGCGGCGCGTCCTCATCGGCTGGCGCAGTCCCGTCGCGGCCACCCTGCGCGTCGAGGGTGCCGTTCAGCGCGCGCATGCCGATTGCGGGAGCGGCGTCGATTGGACGGTGGAATTGCAGCACGGCGCCACCCGGCGACTGCTCGCGTCCGGCACGGCCCAGAGCGCGAAGGAAGTGAAGTTCGGTCCGTTCGTGAATCTCGCCGTGGAGGCCGGAGACATGCTGGCCGTGTCCGTTGGCCCGCGCGGCGGCAACCATTCGTGCGATTTGACGGAAGTGGATTTGAACGTGAGCGACGGCAAGCGCGCCTGGAATCTGGCCAAGGATGTTTCGCCAAACATTCTCGCCGGCAATCCGCACGCCGACCGGCTCGGAAACGCCGGCGTGTGGTATTTTTTCAGCGAGCCAGACAAGCCGGACCGGGCGGAGCGCACGCCAGACGGGGTGCGGCGTTTGTTCAAGACCACTTTCGACAATCCGCTGCCCGACCGGGAAATCGTCAGTCTGGATGTCGTGTCACTGTTCGGCAAAGCTTCGCCCATCATCTTCGCCCTGACGCTGGAGGAGAAGGCGGGGGTGCCGCTGCTCCAGCCTGCCACGGGCAAACCAACCACGAAATCCGCCGGGCATCCCGATTCCGCCTACCGTCAGGAACTGCTGCTGCGCGTCACCGGAGCGGACGGGAAGACACCGTTGACGAACGCGGTCGCGCAGCTCTCGATCACGGATGATGCTTCGACCTACTTTTTTGGCGAGACGGCCGTCGATGCCTCCGGCACCGGCCGGCTGGCTTTTCCCGTGCAGCAGACGTTGCTGGTCCGGTTGGTCGTCACCGCGCCCGGCCATGCGCTGGAAGTCGTCACCGCGTCCCCCCTTGATCCGAAGGGGGTGCCACGAGAAATGAGCGTCCGGCTCGCGCGCGGATCGAAGTCGGGCGGAGTGGTGCAGAGTCTCAACGGATCGCCCGTGTCCGACGCGGAGGTGATGATTTCGCGCCTGACGAAAATCGGGGAGGCCGATTTTACGAGAACGGTTTATGACATCGTCTCGACGGACGCAGCGGGGCGCTGGGTGAGCGAGCGGCTTCCACGCGCGCCGGGCGGCTTCAGCTTCAATGTCTCCCATCCGGATTACAATCCCGTCACCTATGAGTCAGCGGTTCCCGGCGTCTCCAATCGCTTCCAAGTCCGTCCCGAGGATCTGACCGCCAGCCTGGCCGTGATGAAAATGCCGGCCAAGATGCGCGTCAACGGTCTCGTCACGGACGCGAGGGGGGCGGCGATGACGAATGTGGACGTGGTTCTTTACACGGAGAGCTACGGCAATCGCCGGGGCCGGACCGACACCAACGGCGCATTCCTGTTCGTTGCCACTGAGCCGAGCAAGGGAGCCGTTCTGGTTCAGGCGTCGAACTTTGCGCCGGTCTTCCAGGCCGTGGAAGTGGAGTCAGGTTCCAAACCGATCCGGATCACGCCCGTGAAAGGACTTCCGCTCAAGGCCCGGGTGTTTGATCAGGACGGCACGCCGGTTGCCGGAGCCAGCGTGGAACTTGCCTCATGGAACAACACCCGGCTGGCCTCGTGGCGGACGCTGACTGATGACGAAGGGCGATTCCAATGGCCAAATGCGCCGATCGGCGTCCTGGTGTTTTCCATCAGCAAGAACAACTACAGCGAGACGTATCTGCGGACGGCCGTGCCCGCCGTCGGAGAAGCCGCCGTGACGCTGCGGAAATATTCGCGCCATTACGGTTCGGTGGTGGATGCGGAGACCGGGGCTCTGGTCAATTCTCTCACTTTGATCCGGGGGCAACGAAACGCCCCGGATGAACCGATGCGCTGGAACCGGGGCTACGCGGATACCATCAAGCGCGGAAATTTTTCGGTCTCCGTCAGTGATGTTGCCGGCGGGGAAACATGCCTGTTGCTGGAAGCATCCGGTTATCTGCCGCTGGTTTCCGATCCGATCACCAAGGCGGGATACTTCACCAACCGCTATGCCCTGCGTCGCGGCAGCGGCCCCCGGGGCGTGGTGTTGCGGCCCGACGGCACACCCGCGACCAATGTCACGGTCGTGCTCGCCGACCCAGTCCGGGAACCGCGCATCGAATATGCCGGCGCAATCACCCGCGACAGTTATGGCGGCGCGTCGGATGTCAGCGACCACGCCGGGCGGTTCGAACTGGCTCCCCGCGCGGACGACAAAAATATTTTTGCCGCCGGCCCATCTGGATTCGCCCAGACGACCGTGCGCGAACTTGCTGCGACCGGGAAAATCACTTTGCAGCCCTGGGGTTATATCCGGGGCGCGCTGCGCGTCGGCGACAAGGCGCAGCCGTATCAATTGATCACGCTCCACAACCGGGAAAATGACGTGGGCGAGACCGGCCGGCCGAACCTGACCCTGTTCGTACGCACGCGGGTGGATTGGGACGGCAAGGGCGACTTCGCGTTTGACAGAGTTCCGCCCGGCGAGTGGCAGGTCTCCGTGCAAAACCGTTTTCGGGACCTCACCCAGGCGCCCATGATCTTGAGCCACGGCGAGCCCGTGGTCGTGAAGCCCGGCCTCACCAACGTGGTCACCCTCGGCGGCGGTGGAATTTCCGTGACCGGCCAGGTGGAAACCACCGGCATCGATGCCTTCGACCTCGACTGGC
>CANMZY010000036.1:0-14988 GCA_947502425.1 Verrucomicrobiales bacterium | reverse complement strand
GCCCGCACCGCCCGCACCGCCCGTCTCATCCCCGCTGTCCTCGCTGAAACTCGTGACGAGTTAGGCGGCGTTTTCCACTAGCCTGCATTTCTGACCGGAGCGCAGGGGAGAGACAGGCCGCCCCGGAACCCCGGCTTCAGCCGGCAGAGATTTCCGGTCACAGGAAGACTTCTGGAGTTTCCATCCCGCTCGAACTTCGCCGCCTGCTGCCGACTGAAGCCGACGTTCCGGATCACGCGTCGGCTCATGGGCCTCCGAGATTTGGCCGGCTTCTATTTGCCTAGCATGATCGGGCCGCTCCAACGATTGGTTTGCTGGAGGACGCGCGCGGTGAGACGGTCGTTGAGTTTGACCGGGCCTTCGTAGGTCAACGCCTTTGGGGCCACGCCGCCGCCGGGCGCGCGCGGATCGGTGCCGTTGAGGGTGTAGTAAATGGCGCCAGCGGCGGCGGTGAGCGCGATCTGGCCGTCCCCGGCTTTGGCGGCAACGGGCGGGGCGACGAATTGCTGGTCGATCCACGCGAGGCGGGCCGCCGTCCAGTTTTTCATCCATTGCAGCTCCTCCTCGTAGGTTTCGCCGACGAAGTAGTTCGGGTTCACGTTCAGGCCGAGAATGGGCCAGCGCTGAAAATTGCGCGCCTGCGGCCCGCGCAGCTCAGCGGCGATCTGATCGACGCGGGCCAGCAAATTGGTGGGGGAGAAAACGGTGCCGCGGAGTTCCGTCCAGCGATCAACATATTTTTGCGCGAAGTCCGGATCGTCGAAGAGGCGGCGGAACCAGACGTATTCCGTGTCGTTGAGCTGCGGCCAGAGCCAGTATTCGGGCTGCCAGGCCTGCTTGCCGTTACAGTTGCCGAAGCTCAGGTTCCAGTCCCAGAGCGGCCCCATCTTGATTTTACCGCCGCGATCCTTGTGGAAAAAAGTGCTGAAGCGGAAGGCGTCCGCGTTCTTCGTGACCTCGGCGAGCAGGTGGTAGTCGATGAACGAATCGGCGTCGAGAAAGGCGGCATAACCTTTCGCCGGGTCGGTGAAGTCGTCGCCGTGGAGCGCGGCCTCGGTGCGGTTGAGATGATGCTGCAGCCAGCCGCGCTGCACGCCGGTGATTTCGTCCGGCTCGGGATCAACGAAGAAAAACTGGTTGGTCCGCGCGGTGCGGAGAAATTCCCGGACCGGCTCGCCCGGCGGCAGGGCCTCTTCATTGTCCGGGCCGGGAGCGGGCCGGGCCGGACTTGGCCCGCGCCGCGCCGCCCCGCCGAGGTGATTGGTCAAGAGCGGGCCGGGCCACTCGCGGACCGGCCGGACGCCGGTCGAGAGGCCCGGGACGCCCTCGAACACGATCAGCTTGTTGGTGCGCACGGGAATTTTGTAGGGCGGCAGAAACCCGGCCGGGTCGCCGGGAAAACCGCCGGGGCCGGTGGGGAAGCCGACGCGGTTGTTGGTGATCGCGCCCTGATACGAGGGGAAACCGCCCAGCGTCACCGGCCCCATGTCGCCGCGGTCCGTGTGGTCCTTTTTGAAAAGGTAGCCACCGGTGATCTCCGGCTCGGCGTGGTCGGCGGGATCGAGTTTTTTCAAGGGCACGCGGTTGAGGTCGCGCTTCACCTTTTCCTCGAAGACATAGACGCCGACGTAATCGCGCCGGGAAAGTTTCGCGCCGGACTCGTTCACGAACACCTCCACGAATCTCGTGCGTGGCGCCCAGCGGCCGAGCTGGTTGCTCATTTCGTAGGCGAGCACGTCGCGCAGCAGCGTCTTGTCGGGAAACGGCGCGTAGAGAATCCAGTCGGATTCCGGGGCCAGGCCGAGGATGAGCGCCTTCGCGGCGTCGTCGTTTTCCGCCAGGATTTTGACCGTGTAGGAACGCTTCGGATAACGCAGCGAGGCGCGGCCCCGGATGTTGAGATGGGCGCGCCCGTCGAAGTCCGCCTCGCCGAGTGGCGTGGCGCGGCCGTTCCTGGGGCCGATGAAGCGCGTGCTGACGGCGGCTTTTTCCTCGTGTGGAATTTCGGGGCCGAAGGTGTTGATGATGACGAGCGGAAGGTTGGAATTGAAATCGAGCAGGTCGTCCGCGAGCATTACGTAGGATTGCGAACAGACCGGGCCGGGGGGCGCGTCCTTGGCCAACACGCGGGCGCGGAGGATCAGCGAATTGGTGATGGCGAGCGGGCGGGTGTAGATCGGGGAGGCGGCGCCCGGCTCGGAGCCGTCGAGCGTGTATCGGACCGCCGCGCCGGGCGGCGTGGCCGTGAGCGCGACAGTGGGGTGGTTGGTAAAAACGCCGCCGGGAATGGAGAACGCGGGCACGGCGGCGGCCGGCTCCTTCGCGGCCGCCAGCCACGTCAGGGCGAGCAGCAGCGCGAGCGCGGCGGCAGTGCGGCGGCGGTGCGGTTCAATTCGGAACATGGCGCGAGTTTTTTCCAAGGACGGTTTGCTGCAAGCGAGCTTTTAGAAACCGCCGCGCCTTGGCAAATTCAAACTGGTCGATCGAGAAAAGAAATCTCCGGCGGGCGGAAAAAGTTTGGCAGCAAAACCGGCCAAGTTTCGTCCAAAGAAAAATTTCGCGCGCCCGCCGGGGTTTGTGATTGGAAATCCTGACCGGCGCACCTAGCGTGCGGTTGCCTTCACCCCCGCCAGCCAGGCCGGCCTTGGGAATGAGCATCAGCAGCAAATGAAACAACATCCGGCATGGACCATCCGACGGCGCGGCAAGCGTCCGCTCCTGGCCTGGCTGCTGGGCGGCCTGTGGCTGCTGGTCGCGCCCGCGCCGGGCCGCGCGGCGTTTTTCCCTGTTGATCTCACGCCGCCCGGCGCCGCCATCGCGCCGCCCGCGCCGCTCTGGCCGGCCTTGCCGCAGCGCGCGCTGACCAACGGCGGCGTGCCGTTCCGCCCCGGTGAACCGGTCGCGGTGACGGGCCTGGATGCGGCGCGGCGCGGGGATTTTTTTCCAACGCGCGTGGCGGGCCTCGCGGTGGGGCGCAAGGCGGCGCGGCTGCATGTGCTGCACGGCGCGGATCATTCGGACAAGGACGGCGTGCCGCTGGCGGAACTGGTCCTGCTTTACGCGAATGGCGAGCGGCGCGCGTTGCGGCTGGCCTACGGGCTGCATGCCCGGAGCCTGACCCGCGAGAAGGGCGAAAAAAAATCCGGGCTGCTCGATCCGAATTCAGACCAGGCCGGGGAGGAAGGCGATCGCGGGCGCTGGTTTCACACGACGTTTGACAATCCGCTGCCCGGCCGGGAGATCGCGGGCGTGGAATGGGTGTCGCTGTTCAGCCGGGCCACGCCGCTGCTGGTCGCGCTGACGCTGGAGCAGGGGGCACCCGCGCCGCTCGCGCCGCCCGACACTTCGCGCAAGATCGTAAAGCGCGCGCTGGAATCGGACTCCAAGATTTTCCGCGACGAACTGGTGATCCGCGCGACGGAGGCCGGCGACGGGCCATCGCTGGCGGGCGCCACGGCGGTGCTGACGATTAGCGACGATCAGACGCCGTTTTATTTCGGCGAAGCGCGGGCGGACGCGGGCGGCGTGCTGCGGCTGTCCTATCCGCCGCCGCAGACGTTTGCCTGGTTCGCGGTGGTGCGCGCGCCCGGCCACGTGCCGGCGGTGGTGCGCGGATCGAAGACAAACGGCGGCGCGTTCCCGCGCGAAATCTCCGCGAAGCTGGAGCGCGGCGTGCGCGTCGGCGGCCTGGTGAAGGACACGGACGGCAAGCCCATCTCCGGCGCGAAGGTCGTCGTCGCCAACATTGAAAAAACCGGCCCGCGGGAATACACGCGGACCGATGGCGAGACGGTCTTCACGGATGGCGGCGGGCAATGGAACAGCCACAGCCTGCCGGCGGACTTCGCTGGCGGCAGCTTCGAGTTTTCGCATCCGGATTTTCGCGCGGCCACTTTCGCCCTGGCCGCGCCCGGCGAAACCAACCTGGTCAGGGCGGCCCGCGAGGATTTGCTGGCGGGCAAAACGGTGTCGGTGCTGCAGCCGGCCATCCGCGTGGTGGTGCTGGTGAAGGACGAGGCCGGGCAACCGGTGGCCGGGGCCGAAGTGCGGACCCAGGATTTGCAGACCGGAGTCGTCCTGCCGCCCCGGCGGACGGACGCGAAGGGGCGCGCGGCGTTCACCGTCCCGGAGCCGGCGCATCTGGCAGTGGCGGTGCTGGCGCGTGGCTTCACGCCGCGTCTGGGCAGCGTGCTGGCGCAGCCGCTGCCGGGGATCAATTCGGTTCCGCGAAATTTGACCCCGAGTGATTCGGATGGCTTGGGCCAGCCGGGCTTCCAGCCGGTGCCGCCGCCGCTCACGCCGGGCGGGTCGTTGCGCTGGCCGGAGAATCTCGTGGCGATGACGCTGTCGAAGGCGCGGACCTTTCGCGGCCAAGTCCTCGATCAGTATCAGCAGTCCGTACCGGGCGCCCGGGTGCGGCTGGATTCGTGGAACAACACGCGTCTGCTGCAATGGCAGGGCGTGGCCGACACGAACGGACTCGTGACCTGGGACATGCTGCCGGAGGGAAATCTGGCCTTCACCGTGTCCGCGCCGAATCACGTGGCGTTGAACGCCTCGCTGTCCGGCTCGATCACGGAACAAAGGTTCAGCATCCAGAAAATGCCCCGCGTCCTGGGGCGAGTGATTGACGCGGACACCAAAAAGCCGCTGGTCGAATTCACCGTCATCCGCGGTTACGCCTACAATGCGGGCGAACCGGTCCGCTGGGAGCGCTACCACGCGGTGCGCGGCCGGCGCGGCGAGTATGCGATGCGCCTTAACGATTATGCCACCGGCACCCGGCTACAAGTCCTGGTCGAGGCGCCCGGCTATCTGCCGCAGGCCGTGCCGCTCATCACCAAGGGCGGCGTCCAGACGAATGACTTTGAATTGAAAAAAGGCAAAGGACCGGCGGGCCTGGTCGAAACGCCGGACGGGCTGCCCGTGGCGGGCGCGACGGTGGCCCTGGTGGACGCGAACGAATACGGCTACATGGACCGGATCGGCGAAGTGCGGCGCGTCAACAATTTCGGCGAATACGCGCGGACGGATGCGTCCGGGCATTTTGAATTCCCGCCCCGGCTGGAGTCGCACTCCGTGATCGTGGCCGCGCCCAAGGGCTACGCCGAGCTGCGCGTGTCGAATTTTCTGGCGGCCGGCAAGATCGTGCTCCAGCCGTGGGGCCGGATCCGGGGCGTGGTGCGCGGCGGTCTGCTGGAGCCAACCTCGTGGGTGCGCCTGCAGAACCCGGACCATTCACCGGGCGACGAGGGCCGCACGACCGCGCCGCTGTGGCTGTATCTCAAGGCGGACGTGGATGAGGACGGGGCTTTCATTTTTTCCCGGGTGCCGCCCGGCGAGCGGAAGGTGTATTTGGAATTCAAATTGAACGAGCGGAACAACGGCCGGGGCGTGATGAGCCACGGCACGCTGGTGGACGTCCAGCCCGGCGCCACCGCCGAGGTCACGTTCGGCGGCACCGGGCGGCGGGTCATCGGCCGGGTGGACTTGAGCACGGGTGATCCCAGGGATGTCGATTGGCGTCGCGACCCGCACTCGCTCACCACCGTCATGCAGAGCGGCCCGGGGTTTCCCGTGCTGAACTATTCGAACTCAGCCACGGAGGAGGAGCGGCGGCAGCAGACGGTCGACCACCAACGCCGGGTGGCGGAGTATTGGCGCACGCCCGAAGGCCGCGCGCTCAAGCAGGCGCAGCACGGCTGCGTGGTGCTGTTCGCCACCAACGGCGCGTTCCGCATCGAGAGCGTCGAGCCGGGCAATTACCAACTGGCGCTGAACTTCACTGATCCGGCGGGCGGGGACAACAGCTACTGGAGCATCGGCTCCCACTACCAGGCCATAACCGTGCCACCAGCGCCGCCGGGGAAACCGGATGAACCGCACGATCTCGGCACGATCAAGGTTCAAATCCGCCTGCCCGTCCGGCCCAAGGGATTTGTTCCGCGAGTGGTGCCCATGCCGCTGCGCGAAGAGTAGGCGCGTGGCGGCGGCCGGGGCTACTTTCTCGATTCGGGTGTCACCGTCAGGGTGACCCGCTGGCCGTTGCGCAGCACGACGACCGTGACGGGCTTGCCGATCTTCACCGCGTCCATCGCGTACGTGTAGTCATAGACGTTGGCGATTTTCGTGCCGGCGAATTCCACGATCACATCGCCGCCCTTGAGACCGGCCTTGTCCGCCGGGCCGCCGGCGCGCACCCCGCTGAGTTTCACACCTTGAACCTCCGTGGCGTAGTCGGGAATGGTGCCGAGGTAGGCGCGGAGCGTTTCCCGGCTGCCGCCGGAGTCCTTGCGCGCGACCTGGGCATACGGAGGCCGGTCGGTTTTCTCCAGGTCAAGCAACAGGCCGCGCGCCAGTTTGGCGATGCGCCCGGTGCCTTCGTAGTTCAAGGTGTCCGGCCGGTCGGTCGGCCGGTGATAGTCGTCATGGCCGCCGGTGAAGAATGCCAGCACGGGAATGCCTTTCGGGTAGAAGGCCGTGGTGTCGGTCGGCAAATAAGGATCGTCCTGGAGGGTCAGTTGAAAGCCGGCCGCCACATTCCGCTTCTCGATCAGCTTCGTCCAGACGGGCGAGGAACCGATGCCCTGCAACGTGAGCTGGTTGTCGCGCTGCCGGCCGACCATGTCGAAATTCAAATAGGCCGTCACATTGGTCAGCGGCAGCGGCGGATGCTCGGCAAACCGCGACGAACCGAGCAGGCCGATTTCTTCGCCGGCCCAGGCCGCGAAGATCACCCCCTTTGGAAACGCCGCCGGGTTTTTCTTGCGCTCGGTGTGCAGCGCGTCGGCCAGTTCGAGCAGCGTGGCGACACCGGAGGCGTTGTCGTCCGCACCGTAATGGATCAGCCCTTCCTCGCCCTGGCGGTTCATCGCGCCGGCCTCGCCCCGGCCCAGATGATCGTAATGCGCGCCCACCATGAGAAATTCATCGCCGGCCGGGCCGGCGGCCTTGGGCGCGGGAGGAATCATCCCGAGGACATTACGGTCGGGTTTGCGGATGTGCTCGACGCCCGTGGCCAACCGCACGCGGACATTGGTGAGCACGATGCCGCTTTCGGCATGTGGGTTTTCAATGTCGAGCGCCGCCTGCAATTTCTCGAGGCTCCGTCCGGAACCGGCGAACAGCGCGGCCACCACATTGCTGCCGGCCGAGGCGATGGGAATGGCCGAGCCTGCCAGGCTGCTGTCGGACGACAACTTGAGCAGTTCCCCGGCGTTGGGCGACGTCGGGCCGGTGATGAAGATGACGCCTCTGGCACCGTGCTCGCGCGCGTGCAGGGCCTTGTAACGGACCCCGGCGTAGCGGTTCAATTCCGCGCGCCGTTTCGGATCCACCTGCTCGGGCACGTAGCGGAGGACGAGCGCGATGCGGTTCGAGACGTTGACTCCGGCGTAGGAGTCGTAACCTTCGCCGGGCTTGCCGGGCACCGACAAACCGTAGCCGACGAAAACCACCTGGCCTTCCACTTCCGCGTTGGCGGTGAAGGCCAGCGGCCGGAAATCGTTTTCAATAGCGAACTCCACCGGCATCCCGGTGGTGGGCGAGACGGTGAGGCGGCTGGCATTGGTCAGGACGCGCGCGCCGGCGGTGAACTCATAATTCTGAAAATAGTTTTGGTTGGTGCCCACCGGCTGGAGGCCGATGCGCTTCATCTGGGCGGCGATGTAATCCGCCGCGAGTTCCGCGCCGCGCGTGCCGGCGAGGCGGCCTTCCAGTTCGTCGGAGGCCAGGTGCGAGACGATCGCACGCAGGTCGTTGGTGGTGATCTCGGCGGAAAAACGGTGGTGGGGTGGCGTGGGTGGGGTCGCGCCGGTGGGCGGCCCGTTCGTGCGGCCGCGCACCGCCGGATCACCCGGTGGCGTGGTCGCGAATTTGCCTCCGGCCGCCGGCTGCCGGGGCGGCGCTTTCTTTAAGGTGTCGAGTGCAGCCGCGTGATTCCAGTCCGTCAGAAAAATTTGCGATTTGCCGTCCTCCGTGCGGCTCGAAGTCCAGGACAGCTTCCGCCCGTCCGGCGAAAACACGGGCAGGCCGTCAAAGCCGTCGGTGAACGTCACGCGCACCGGCTCGCGACTGCCGTCCACGTCCACGATGAACAGCTCGAAATTGGCGAACCCAAGTTTGTTCGCCGTGAAGATGAGGTATCGCCCCGAGGGATGGAAATAGGGCGCCCACGACATCGCGCCGAAATCGGTCAGCCGCCGCTGGTTGGAGCCGTCCAGCTTCATGGTGAACACGTCCGCCGTGTCGCCCTTCTCGGTGAAGCGCCGCCAGACGATGCGCTGGCCGTCGGGCGAAAAAAACGGCCCGCCATCGTAGCCGGGGGAGCGGGTCAGTCGCCGGACGTTCGATCCATCGGTGTTCATCAAATAGATCTCGCCAAACCAGGCGGGGTCGGTGGCGAGGCGCTGGCGGTCCGTGACGGAAAGTTTGTTCGTGGGATAGGCGTCCCGCAGCGAGCAAAAGATAATCAGCTTTCCGTCCGGGGAGAACGCGGACTCGGCGTCGTAGCCCGGGGCACGGGTGAGTTGGCGCACGTTCGAGCCGTCGCGGCGCGCGACGAAGATGTCCATCTGCTCGTCGTAGTCCCACGAGTATCGGCGCTCCTGGCCCGTGGCCCGGAAGTTCAGTTCGGCCTTTTGTCTGGCGACGGACTCCGGGTCCAGATGGGTGGAGGCGAAGCTGATTTCGTCGCTGCCTGGCCGAAAAAACGCACACGTCGTTTTGCCGGTGCCGGGCGAGACGCGCCGGCTGTCGCCGCTTTCCAGGTCGAGCGTGTAAATCTGGTAGAAGGGATTGCCCGGCTCGCGTTCACTTTGGAAAACCAGCACCTGGCCATCCGGCGAAAAGTAGCCCTCACCGCTCCGTCGTCCCTCGAAGATGAGTTGGCGGGTGTGGGAAAGAAAACGCGCCTCGCCGGCCGGGCCGGGTTCCGCGGCTCCCGCGTTGGCGAGCAGCGCCATCAAGGCCAGAACGGAGTGAACAGAACGATTCATGATTTTGAAGTCTCTGACGAAATCCCGAAGGCGGGCAACGAAAAATCATCCTTCGATGAGGTTAGGACGGCGGGCCGATCGTTCTTTCGGCTTGGCCGCCGGCCCGATGTAGCGCCGGGCGATGACCACGTTGTCGAAGGACACGACGTTCACGGGGTTCTTCGTCCAGCGGTCGGTGAAGTAGCTTTCCAGAGTCAGCGCGTTGGCTTTGAGCTGTTCCTTCTTCCGCCAGTTGATTCCTTGCCAATGCCCTTGCAGTTCGCCGTCGATCCAGAAAGCCTGTTCGCCGTCCGGTTGCCCGGGTGTGTTGTGCTTCAACATGAACTCGACACAAATCCAGCGATCTTTCGGGATGAGCGGTGCGGTCAGGTCGCTGAACGAGTTACCCCAATACTTGCCGTCCCTGGAAGCCTCCATCTCATGCCAGTAGCTGTAAAAATTCCAACGCCCCGGCGCGGTCCAGCGGCCCGAGTTGCCCCACGGCTCGATGGCCGTGGAAAAACGTTCGCCGCCCTCGGGCTTCAGACCGGCCTTGCCGAATCCGCTCCACCGATCCCCGCCGCGTAGCCCCTTGTTCGCCCGCAACGTGACAAAATGATGCACGTAATCGCACCCTGCATCGAAGCGCGTGTAGAACCGGATGAAGACCGTGTCCGCCGGCTCGAACCACTTCGTCAGTCCGCCGCCGGTGTCCTGGCCGAGGTGCGCCTCCACGCGCAGACATTTCTTCCCGAGGCGCGCATCCGCTCCTGGGGAGACCAGATCCAGCACCTTGCCCTCCTTGTTGCCCGTCTCATCCCATCCCTTGCCGAGGGCGCCCAATTCAAAATCATCCGCAAAAATCACGCCGGTATTTTCTTTCAATCCGGCGTCGGCGGGATGGGCGGCGGCCAGACCGCTGCCGGAGGGTAATTTGCTGTTGCCCGCCAGATTGATTCGAGCGGCCGGATCAGCCGCAAAGGCGAAGCCGACCACGGCCAGCATGGCGGCAATCACACCAATACGGGCGGGGAGCGATGACATGAACTGGTTCACATGCCTGGGTGCCGGGGGGCGATCAATCGATTCCGCGCTTCGTCCGTTTGTCGTCCTTGAAACGGAAGGGCGGCTGGCCGGTGAGGTCCTGGCTGGTAATGGTCGGGCACCAGTATTTCTCGACGTGCTCGACGACGAGGTCGGTGCCTTGGAAATGCGAAACCTTTGGAGCCTTGTCCGGGTTGTACATCGTGTCGGTGAGATCGCGGCAGAGGACAACGTTCTTGCCGAGTTGCACCTGCTGGCGGATGGCGAAGGGCCGCCCCAGCACACACATGTTCAAATGCACGCCCATGAGGATGACGTTGTCGATGCCGCGCGCGGCGAGGAGGTTCCAGGTTTCTTGGCCGTGATCGGTGATGGCGTCGTCCGGGCCGATTTCGATGGTGGAAATCTGGCGGGTCCAGGCTTCGCGGATGGTGCACTTCACTTTGCAGTCACAGCCCATGTCCGAGTCGTCGATGGGCATGTCCTTTTCGCGTTTTGTGTCGGGCCAGCACCAGGTGGTGCCCCAGCGCTCGGCGGTGGCCAGCGGCACGGGAGTTTTGGCGAAGGGCGATTGCCCGGCGAGTTTGCGCTGGGGCGTGTCGGCGTAGAATTTGGTGACGCTGCTCGGGCCGTGAATGATGAAGATGCCTTTGGCGCGCGCCAGTTTGACGACATCGTTCATCGGGCCGGCCATTTCGCCCACGCGGCGCGCGGCGCTTTTGCACCAGTGGTCGTCCCACATGTCGCAGATGATGAGGGCCGTTTTCTTCGGGTCCCAATTGGCGACCTTGCTGACGGGTTCTTCGGGGGTGGCCTTGTCCGCGGCGAGGCGGGAGCGGGTGTGGAGCGTGAGCGCGGGGGCGGCGGCGGAGAGGGACGTGGCAGTCACAGCGAGGAGGAGGAGGAGTTTCATGGATTTTTTGTTCACGGAGAGACGAGCAGGAATGGCGACGACCGTCAATGCCGGGTTGGTCACCGGTCAGGGATGATTCGCGATCACGGAGTGCGGAATGAAATGCGCGCGGAACCAAGGTGCCGGGCGTCCCCCATGCCAATGGTGACCGGCACGGTCAGTTCGCCCTTGTCCTTCAAAGGACCAAATGTCGCGAGTTCCGCGCGCCAGTCTTCGCCGGTCAGCGTCATCTCAAACTCCATGATCCCGCTGTAAACCACCCCGAACTGACCGGAGTTTTTGATGGTGAGCGTTCCACCGCCGGCCTGGGCTTTCCCGTTCCGTCCGGGTTTGAAGCTGACGGATTTCTTCCCGATTTGGATGGTGACGGGTGCCGCCGTGACGGTGTAGGCGGGATAGACCGTGCCGCCGCCCGCGAGAGTCAGGGTGAACTGCGGGCCTGGGGCGAGGTCGGCGCTGGCGCTCTTGATTTGGATGGAAGATTGCGCACCGCGCACTCCAAAGAACGGATGCTCCAAGGCGGGACTGGCACCTTTGAAATCGCGCGGGTGAATGGTGAAGCGGGCAAACATCCCCTCGGCCATGTGTTCCGCCACATGGCAATGGAACAACCAGTGGCCGGGATTGTCCGCCACCATGTCGGCGACTTTCATGCTGGCCGGGAGCAGTTCGACGACATCGGTGCGGCGGCGTCCGTCCTCTATGACCCGCGCTCCATGCCAGTGTGCGGTGTGCAGGTCGGATTCCGAGCCGAGGCCGAAGAGATACCAGCGCACGCGCTCGCCTTCCTTCATTTCCAGACCGGGCAGGTTCCCGAAGATCCGCCCGTTGATGGCGTAGCGTTTTCCCTGTTCCGTCATTTCCTGAATCTTGGCCCACGGCACGGGCGGTGGCGCGTTGGGCAGGGTGGCGTACTCCCAGGCTTCCTTGGCTTCGAGGCTCAGACCGCTCTCGTCAAAAATCATGAAGACCGCTGCCATCTCACGATCCACATCCTTTGGGGTGCCATCGGCGCGCGCGCGCTTGGGATCAGTCACGATGATGAATCCGAACAGGCCGAGATCCGTTTCGCGGTCGCCATTCACGTGGCTGTGGTAGAGCCAACCCTTGGAGCTTGGCTCATCCGGCAGGGGACCTGAACTTTCGTCCAGTTGCCAGACGTAGGTGAACCTGGCTCCGGGACCGACGGCCGCACCGAGTCCGGGTTTCGGCTCATAGTGCGCGCCCTCGCTGTCCTTGTCGTATTTGACCCCGTGCGGGTGCATGGAAACCGGATCGGGTGTGCGGTTCAAAAATGTAACTGCAAGATATTCTCCGACCACGCCGCGCAGGGTTGGTCCGAGAATGGCCAGGCGAGGATCGGTGATGACCCGGGCGCCGAAGCTGGCGTCGGTGTATTCCACATAGCGCAATTTTGCGCCGCGGCGCTGGTTGACCACCGGCGGCGGCAGCGGCTTTCCGCAGATGGGATCGCGGCCCTCGGGCGCATAATCCCACAGCTCTGGTTCGGCCGCGATGTAGTAGTGCCGGGTTTTCGCGGGGGCGGGGGCCTGCCCGAAAATTTTTCCGCCCACATCGCCCATGGCGGCGGTGACGGTTGGGGCGATCACGTTGGTGACGGTGGCGGCATTTTGCGCCTTGAGGTGGGCGGGGCCAGGCATCAGACAGACCAACGCGGCGACCCAGCCAGACAAAACTGCCCGGTGGGAAAAAATCATGGTGTTCATTTTATCAACGCTGCACTGATGGTACGATAGCATCAAGCAGCATAGCCGCTGTCAATCGTGCGTATGTGTCGTCCTCGACCAACCGTCGCCGCGTCGAAGTGCCGCGGTCGGTCTTCGACGCTGCCGCGCCCCATGTCAATTCGGACACTGCCAAACCGGGCCGGGAT
Source organism: Verrucomicrobiales bacterium (assembly GCA_947502425.1). Classification (GTDB taxonomy): domain Bacteria; phylum Verrucomicrobiota; class Verrucomicrobiia; order Limisphaerales; family SIBH01; genus SIBH01. The sequence goes on along the minus strand of CANMZY010000036.1, from coordinate 2,162 downwards.
TTGACACTGAGGGGGAATTTCGGTGAAATGCAGGCCGTGTTTACCACCTTGAAGAATACCATGAAGACGATGATTCAAATCCCGCTCGTTTGGCGTGCCGGATTCCTCGGCCTGGCCCTCCTCGGTGCGCCGGCGGCGCGCGCCGCTGAGATCATTGCCGAGCAAACGGTCGTGTCCAAATGGCAGGCCTACGAAAAGACCCTGACCAGCACCGCCACCTACACCAATCCCTGGCAGCAGGCGGAACTCACGGTGACGCTGACTTCGCCGGGCGGCGTGATGAAACGGATTTACGGTTTCTGGGACGGGGGCAACACTTGGCGCTTCCGGTTCGCGCCGGACGCGGGCGGGCAATGGGAGTTCACCACCTCCTGCTCCGACCCGGCAAACACGGGCCTGCACGGCCAGAAGGGAACCTTTCTCTGCGGGCCGCCGCAGGGCGCAACGCGTTTTCAAGAACACGGCCCGGTGCAGGTCGCCACGACTGGCCGCTCGCTGGCCCATGCGGACGGCACGCCGTTCTTCTGGCTGGCCGATGCCCCGGCCGGTGACGGGACCGAGATCGCTGAGGCGGACTGGGCGGCCTTGGTGGACAAACGGGCCGCGGAGAAGTTCACCGCCGTGCAGTTTTCCGCCGGGAGCAAGGCCGGAGCGTCCCGGATATATTCCGGCCGCGAGCAGATCACCATCCACCCCGCCGAGTTTGCCAAACTGGACGCGAAGATTCTTCGACTGGAAAAAGCCGGGCTGTTGAGCGCGCCCATTCTGCTGGAGGGCGAGATCAAGGGCGTCAATTCTCTCCCGTCCGCCCAGGCCGTGAAGTTGGCGCGTTACATGGTCGCGCGCTGGCAGGCGTCGCCGTGTTTCTGGATTCTCAGCAGCGGTGGCCACTACTTTGGCGGCGAGGGGAACCACTGGAAACAAATCGGCCGCGCCGTGTTTGGCAGCCAGACGCCGGCCCCGGTGGCCTTGATCCCGCCGCCCCGCCATTGGATCGCCTCCGAATTTTCCGGCGAGCGGTGGATGAACGTGGTGGGTTATGCGAGCGGATCGAACCTGGACCCGGAGGCGCTGCGCTGGCTTCAGGAAGGCCCCGTGGCCAAAGATTGGAACCAGCCGCCGCCGGCCCGGCCCTTCCTCAACCTGCGGCCCGCCCCGCTTTCCGGCCAGTCGCTTTCACCCGGCGCCACCAACCGCGCCGACGAAATCCGGCGGTCGCTCTACTGGTCTCTCTTAAACGCCCCCACCGTCGGCGTGAGCAGTTCCGATTCGGGTTCACTGGTGGCGGCGGAGGCGAAAGTGATGACGGAGTTTTTTGCCGGCATCGACTTCGCGCATCTGCGCCCCATGCCCTTCGCCGTGGTCAACAATCCTGGTGTGCAAAACCCGCTCAAGTTCATCGCCCTCGCCCGCAGCGAGAAAAAAGACGTGCTCGTCGCCTATGTGCCCGAAGAGCGCACGGTGGAGATTCTGCTCGAATCGTTCCCGCCCTCGCCGGATGTGAAGTGGATCAACCCCCGCACCGGCGAAAAATCGCCCGCCGTCGGCGTGGTCACGGAACGGAGCTGCCAGTTTCCCACCCCCGGGGAGGGAGACTGGATTCTGCTCCTGCGCAGCCAGGCCAAGACCGCCCCCGCCAACGTGAAATAGGCCGGGACTTCGAAAGGCGACGAGTCACCGCAGGGAGCAAAGAAAAAAAGAGCCAGGGCTTTCTGCCGGGAGCGGCCTTGGTGAAACTTTTTACCGGCGGACAGATCCAACTTTCCCCCGCTTCGTTCTCTCCGTTTCCTTCTGTCAGCCATCTTCCCGTCAACGACAACTATTTCTCCTTTCAGCGACAACTATAACCCCCTAGGGAGACGCTGAATAAAGATGCGTTTTAAAATTTCGGAGAGGACGGGTGGCTACTGACGCTCAAGGGGCCTGAAAAACTTCGGTCTGACAGCTTGAGGTCGTGTGTCCGTTCCGGTTGGGTGGCGGTTTTGACCCCCTTTCACCGCTGCAACTGGTTTGATTCGTGGTTTGGTCAGCTCGTGGCGGTTCGGCTGCCGATCACCACGTTGGCCAGGCCAAAGAGCGTGTAAAGTTGATGCCCGTTTTTCGCCAGCCCCCGATACCTGACTTTCCGATGTCGGAAAATGTTCTTCACGATGTGAAACGGA
>CANMZY010000035.1:0-15076 GCA_947502425.1 Verrucomicrobiales bacterium | reverse complement strand
GGGCCGCCGGTCGCGGGTTCGCTGGTCTAGGCGTGGCGATGATCGGCACCCAGTTGCCGTTTATGGACTCGACCCGCGAAAAGTAAGTATCGCCAAAACCACCGCTGCGCTGGGTGGGCGCGAGCGCCCCTCGCGGGGGGGTGGATGAATCCCGGCTCTCAAGCGAGGATGCCCCTGATCACATGGCCATGCACGTCTGTCAGCCGGCGCTCGATGCCGTTGTGGTAAAAGCTGAGGCGCTCGTGGTCGAGGCCCAGCAGGTGTAGGATGGTGGCGTGGAAGTCGTAAACCGTGGCGACGTTTTCGACCGCCTTGTAGCCGAATTCGTCGGTCGCGCCGTAGCTGAAGCCGTGCTTCACGCCAGCTCCGGCGAGCCACGCGGTGAATCCGGCGGGGTTGTGGTCGCGACCGCTCGCGCCTCCAGTTTGGAAAGTGGGCATGCGACCGAATTCGGTGCACCAGACGACGAGCGTGTCGTCGAGCAGACCGCGCTGCTTGAGGTCAGCGAGGAGCGCGGCGGTGGGCTGGTCCATGACTTCGCCGTGCTTCGCGTATTGCTGGGCGAGCACTCTGTGTCCGTCCCAATTGCTCACGCCTTCGCCGCCGGTCTGGTAGGCACCATTGAAGAGTTGCACGAAGCGCACGCCCTTCTCCACGAGCCGACGCGCGAGGATGCAGTTGCGCGCGTAGGCGGCCTTGAGGTCTTTCACCGGGTTGCCCGCCTGATCGGCGCCATACATTTTTAGAATGTGCGCGGGCTCGGAGGAAATGTCGGCGACTTCCGGAACGGAAAGCTGCATGCGCGCGGCGAGTTCGTAGCTGGAGATGCGAGCGGCGAGTTCGCTGTCGCCGGGAAAACGCTCAAGATGATGGCGGTTCAGCGTGCCAATGAAATCGCGCGTGGCGGTGTCGGTCGCCGGCGACAATGCGGATGGACGCGCGAGATTCCGCAGCGGTTTCGCCGCGTTGAAGTCCGTGCCCTGAAACGCAGCCGGGAGAAAACCGGAGCCCCAGAAATTTCCCGCCGACTGCGGAGCACCACGCGGGTCAGGAATGGCGACATACGCGGGGAGCGTGTCGTTTTCGCTGCCGAGCCCGTAGGTGGTCCACGCGCCCATGCTGGGGAAGCCATCGAGCGTGAAGCCTGTGCCCATGAAGTTTTCGCCGGGGCCGTGCGTGTTCGTTTTGCCCGTGAGCGAATGAATGAAACACATCTCGTCGGCCAGCGCACCGAGATGCGGGACGAGATCGGAAACCATCTTGCCGCTCTGCCCGCGAGGGCGGAACTCCCACGGGCTCCTGCTCAAATTTCCCTGCCCCCCCTGAAAGGTCAGCAACCCCTCCCCTCCGGGCATCGGCTGGCCGTGGCGTTTGATGAGTTCGGGTTTGTAATCAAACGTGTCCATCTGGCTCACGCCGCCGGAGCAGAAAATCATGAGCACGCGTTTTGCACGCGCCGGAAAATGTGTTGGCCGCAGCGCGCTTGGATTCGCGGGATTGATCTCCGGGCGGATCGGCGCAGCCGCATGCGCGCGTTCCTGCCCGAGCAGATGTGCGAGCGCGATCCCGCCGAGCCCGGTGGCGGTGTGCGCGAGAAAATTGCGGCGATTGAGGAAGGGATGCATGGTGCGGCTTTTAGAAAATGAACAGGAACTCGCTGGTGTTGTAGAGTGCGCGCGCGAAGGAATGCAGGCCGTGCTCACGAATCATCGCAGCGGAACGGTCGCGCTCGAAGGCGTCGGGCGGGCGGGCGTAAAACAGGCGAAACGCCAGCTCGCCCTGCGCTTCCGGCTGCTCACCCGCCTCGGCCCGCAGTCGTTTCGCGATGATGTCGGCCTGTTGGAGGACGAAGGTGCTGTTGAACAAATTGAGAGCCTGCAGCGGTGTATTCGAACGGCTGCGCCTGGGGATCGCCGAGCCACCGTCGGGACAGTCGAGCGAACTGAACACGCTGTCCGTCGTCTGCCGAATGCGGAATTGGTAAACCATGCGGCGAAATTCGGTGGGCGTGTATTTCTCCTTCGGGAAATAGTGCCTCACAATCTCCGTGTCCATCACATCCATGAGGTAGAAGCCGGGGCCGCTCATTTTCAAATCCAGCGCGCCCGAAACAGCGAGCATGCTGTCGCGAATCGCTTCCGCCTCCAGTCGGCGCGGTGTGTAGCGCCAGAGCAGGCGGCCATCGGCATCCACCTTCGCCGCGTCGGCGCGCGGCGCGGAGGACTGCTGAAAAGTCGCCGACAGCAACATGAGCCGTTGGATATGCTTGATGGACCAGCCGCTTTTCACGAACTCATCCGCCAGCCAGTCGAGCAGCTCGGGATGCGTCGGACGGCTGCCATTCGCGCCGAAGTCGCTCGGCGTATCCACGATGCCGTGGCCGAAGATGTAGTGCCAGAGCCGGTTCACGAGCACGCGCGCGGTCAGCGGGTTCTGCGGACTCGCGATCCACCCCGCGAGCTGCACGCGGCGCTGCTGCTCGGGCGTGTCCACGGGCAGGCCGAGCGTGCCGAGGACGCTGAGCGCATCGGGCGCGACGACCTCGCGCTTTTGCATCGGCTCGCCGCGATAGAGCCGGTGCGTTTTTCCCGGCTGGGTAAAGGTGCCCGCCCAGCCTTTCGCACCGCCCGAGGTCGCAGCGATGCGCATTTTCAAGTCGGCGATTTGCGCCTGCAGTTTGCGCGCGGCTTCCGCGTCCGGCGCGGAAAGCTGCGCGAGAAACGCGCTGGGGTCGGCCTTGCCGTTAAAGGGCTGGCGGTCATCGGAACTCGTGAGCGTCCTCCATTGCTCCGGCTCTGCTGCCGCTTCGATTTTATACTGCGTCGCCACACGGTCGGTGAAGCGCCCGTCGCGGTCGCGGCTCCACACGATGCGCGTGATGCGCGTCTTCGCCGGAAAATCAATCCGCACCCAGCCCCGGCCCGCCGTGTGGGAAATCCAACTGCGGTCATTGCCCGTCCCGCCGTCGTTGACGTGCTCCAGCTTGTGCATCGCGAAACCCGGCAGCGTGCCCGATGCCGACGCCTTCGCGCCGGGCGCCACGTTTTTCCCCGACTCGTCAAAGATCTCCAACTCATCGAGGCACGGCTCCCCGTTGCTGCTCGCGCTGATGGTGAACCGCACCGCCACCGCATCCATCCCGGCGAATGTCTCCTCGTTGAGTTTCGCATTCACCGGCACACGGAGCCTGCCGCCTGCACCCGCGAGCGCCGCCCTTTTGCGAAAAGATTCCAGTTCCACATTCTTCGCCGTCTCTTCCGCCTGCAGCGTCGCGAGTTCCTTCGCCGCGTCCGGCTTCCGCAGCGGACGCTCGCCATGCGTCACCCCTGCGAACACCGCCTGCATCGCGTAATAATCCTTCTGCAAAATCGGGTCGAACTTGTGATTATGGCAGCGTGCGCAGCCCAGCGTGAGACCGAGAAATGCCGTGCCCGTCGTGTTCACCATGTCGGCAAGTTCGTCCTGCCTCAACATCGCGTTGAGCACTGCGTCATTACCCCTGATGATATCGTAAGCCCCTGCCACGAGAAAGCCTGTCGCCGCATCCGTGCCGAGCGCATCGCCCGCGATCTGTTCCTTGATGAAATCAATGTATGGCTTGTCCCTGTTCAGCGACTCGACGAGGTAGTCGCGATAGTGGAACGCCGTCTTGCGCTCGTGATTGGTCTCGAACCCGTTCGTGTCCGCGTAGCGCACCACATCCATCCAGTGCCGCGCCCAGCGCTCGCCGTAGCGCGGGCTCGCCAGCACGCGGTCCACCAGCCGCGCATAGGCCTCGGGCTGCGCGTCATTTTGAAAAGCGACCACCTCCTGCGGGGTCGGCGGCATCCCGTGCATCACGAGATAGAGCCGGCGGATGAGCGTCGCCTTGTCCGCCGCCGGCGACATCGTCAGCCCCTTCCCGCGCAGCTTCGCGAGCACGAATTCATCGATCCCCACGCCCGCCGGACGCTGCACCGGCTGGAACGACCAGTGGTCCGTCTTCAACTTCAGCGAAGCCGCCGCCGCCTCCGAGCCCGGCATCTTCGCGCCCTGATCCACCCACGTCCGCAGCACCGCCACCTCCTCCGCCGTCAGCCTCGCGCCCTTCGGCGGCATCGCTTCTTTCGGGTTCTCGTGGGTCACCCGCCTGATGAGATAACTCTCCGCACTTTTCCCCGCCACGATGAATGGCTCCCCCGACTCCCCGCCCCGCAAAATCCCCACCGCCGAATCCAGCCGCATCCTGCTCTTCTGCTTATCCTCGCCGTGACAGTCGAAACAGTGCTCCTCCAGAATCGGCCGCACCTCGCGCACGAAATCCACCGCTGCCCCCGCAGCCACAAGGGCGCCAGAACTCAGCCAGGAGATGCACGTGACAGCTTTCATTTTCGTCAGATTATTGATAGAAATTTGTTTTCTGGACGATGCGCGGTTCAGGGAAAATTGCTTTTGCGTCGGGTTCATGGGCGGTGGTGTTACCCCCCCATGGGCGGTTGTCAAACGTTACTCTGCCGGGTAATGATAGGAATTCGCCTTCTGGGCGCGGCGCGATCCATGACGTGATCAATCTCGCCAGGATACGCGACTCACAACTTGCGGGCCATGCCCGGAACGTGGCTTTCGCTCCTTTATATGACAGCATTAAGCCGAATCCATGTAGTTGAAAAGCGGCCACCGAATGGGGATTGATTGGTGGTAGATGAAAACAACGCAATCGTCGGGCACATGCCCGGATCACCAAACGGTGGCCGGGACATTTGAGTTCAAATCCAACGGCAAGGCAATCGCCATCGGCTTCACCGATCAGCAGCTTTCCCCCCCGCGCGGGCAGCGCCGTGTTCTGGGGTTGGCTGCGGCCTCTGGATTGGTGCCAACGTCTGGCCGACGCGCTGCCGCTGTCCAACAACAAACCGCTGCCGCTGGAAAAGGCGCTGGCCTCCATGCACGGCTTGCTGTGTGACGCGCGCAAGCCCACCCACGTCGCCTATCTGCGGCGCGATCCGCTCGTGCCGGAACTGCTCGGGATCACGCGCGTGGCCATTCAGTCGGTGCTGACACGTTTCTTCCAGGGGTTCACTGCGGCGGGCGCCAACTTGCGTTACTTTCGTCCGCTCTGGCATTGGGGCCTGGATCGGCTGCCCAGCCAGAAGCAAGGTTACAGGATGCCACGCGCCTGCTGCACAAGGATGGGAACCAGGAGGGCGTGCGGGGCGGTTACCCCAAACAAGGGATCAAGCCCTGTCTGCATCCGTTGCTGGCAGTGCTGGCCGAAGTGCGGCTGGTGGCGCAGTTCTGGTGGCGCCCCGGCAACACCCACTGCGGCAGCAACTCGACGGCGTTCTTCCTGGACCTGTGGGCAACCTGCCCCGACACATCCACCTGCGCGGCGTGCGTGCAGACTTAGGTTTTTGCCTGCCGGAACTGCTGGCGTTGTGGGAACAATTGAAATTGCCCTATGTGGTGGTGGCGCAGTTGAGCCAGCCGATCCAAAACCTCCTCAAGAGTCATATGACCTGGACGGCGACCGAAGTGCCGGGCACGGAAGTGGCCGAGATGGAATATCAGGCGCAGAGCTGGCCGCACTCGCGGCGGTTGGTGCTGCTGCGGCATCGCGGGAGCGACGACGAGGAACGCGGGGGCAAACGGTGGCTGGCCGTGCCGGGCTATCGCTTTCAAGCCCTGGTGACGAGCCGCCCCCGGCGGCGCATCCGCCGCTGGCCGTGTGGCGTTATTACAACGGCCGGGCCGACTGCGAGAACGTGATCAAGGAACTGCAGGCGGGCTTCGCGCTGCCAACCTTGTGCCTGGAAGCGTTCTGGGCGAGCGAGGCGGCGCTGAGTCTGGCCTGCCTGACCTACAACCTGATCGTGTTGTTCGAGCGGCATCTGGGCTGGCAACAAAAAGTGACGCTGCGGAACTTGCGCTGCTGGCTGTTCGTGACGGCGGGAGTGCTGATTCATCCGGCGGGCAAGACCACGATCAAACCGGCCGTGCCCGAACGCGAACGCGAGTGGTGGCGGCGGTTATGGGAGAAGATTTTGAGTCCGATGCCCAACTGCAATGCAGTTGAAAACCATCCCGATTTTACCGGCCAATCCACATGAAAAACTAATTCCTACTGCATGGATTCGGCTAAACACGCCATTCCTACCCCTATCGGCGCGCGTTGACCGCCACTTCTGATCGCCCCCCCCGTTCGCCCGCGATCGGGAATTCCACCTTGCAAAAAGCCCATCGCCGTCATAAGTTTGCCCGCGCCGTTTAATTAAACGTGAGTCGGCCATGCTCCGAAGTTCGTCAGCAACCAAAACCAGAACCGAATCGTTATGAACCACAAAATCGCCACCCCTGCGGTTCGTTCCCAACCCCAACCCTGCGCCCGCTCCGTCGCCCTGATGCGCCACGCCCCACGACTGCGGAACTCATGCGGATTTGCCCAGGGAGTTTTGCCCAGCCGGCGCTGCGGCGTTGCTCTGGCGGCGCTCCTGTTGAGTTGGGGGCCGCTCTCGGCCCAGGATTTTACGGTCACTTCACCCGGTGGTTCTTACACCATCAACAATCAAACTCAGAGTCCCACCCTGACCTTGGTGCGGGGAAGGACTTACACCTTCTCCGTCAACAGCGGTTCCCCTCACCCATTTCAAATCCTCAGCCCCGGAACCGCGGTCAACAACAACATCTTCCTGGGCACCATCACCTACACGGTGGCGACGAACGCCTTGGCCACGATCAATCCCGGCTACCGCTGTTCGATCCACAATTTCAGCGGCATCATCCTGACGGTCGCGCCGCCGGTGGTGACGCCGCCGGTCGTCAACATTCTGAGCTTGGCCGTCGGCACCAACTTGACCATGCGCTCCACCGGCACGAACGGCTGGGGCGTCGTTCCCGAATTCAAAACCAACTTGATCGCGACGAACTGGTTCGCGCTGACCGTCCAAACGAACCGGTATTTGAGCGGCACCAACGAAACCATTTGCGGCAAACCCGCCGGCGAGACGGTGTTCATCCGCGTCCGTGCGCAGCAGAATTGACCCGCCGACTTTCCACTTCGCGCGAAGTCGCGACCAAGTGGAGCGCCGGTCTGTGCCCGGCTTAAGGCCGGGGACTGCGCCGGGCGCGAGCTTTCCGAACCCTTCCACCAACCTGTTACTCGCCCCGCCTCAGCCGGTCACAGATCGGCGCTCCGCCTGTGCCTCACCCGGATTTAATCACACCCGAGTCGGGTGGCGTCTTCTCATTTTGCGCACTGCGCGGGTTAAGTCGGTCCGGACGCTTTCGTAGTCGGGCATGGAATCAAGCTGATCGGAATTTGTTATTTATTATCCGCAGGTGGAGTCCGAACGCCCAACCGGGCCAACGCCGAATTTTTTTGATCCGGCCTGAGCCAACAGTTGCCGGGTTGCGCCCAAGTCTGCACACTCCGCCCCGGATTGCTCAACATGCCGACGACACCTTCAACTGCGAAAAATAGGGCCCGGGGCTTCGTCCTCGGGCTGGCGCTCTGCGGTGCCTGTCTTCCGGCCGTCGCGGCACCGGCGGCTGGGCCGGGCGCGGATTTTTTCACCAACGGGCCGTTGCACCGTTTTGAAATCCAACTGGACGGGGAGAGCCTGGAGGGGTTGCGCGCCACACCCCGCAAATACAGGCCCGCGACGGTGCGGGCGGACGGCCAGACCTACACGAACGTCGGCGTTCACCTCAAGGGCGTGGCCACGTTCCGGCCCGTGGATGGTCAGCCCTCGCTCACGTTGAATTTCGACAAGTTCGTCCCCGGCCAGCGCTTTCATGGGCTTCGGAAAATCCATCTGAACAACGGCCTGGAAGACCCCACGTTCCTGTGCGAGGCGATCAGCGCGGAGCTGTTCGCGCAAGCCGGGCTGCCCGTGGCGCGCGTCGGGCACGCGCGCATGAGCTTGAACGGGCGCGACCTCGGACCGTATGTCGTCATCGAGGGATTCACGCCGGAATTTCTCGGCCGTTATTTCCAAAACACCGGGGGCAATCTCTATGACAGCGGTTTTCGCCGCGACGTCACGGAGCCCCTGGAAAAACTCCTGGGTAAAAAGCCGGAGGACCGGGCTGACCTCAAGGAACTGGTGGCAGCCGCCGGGACGCCTGACCTGGAGCAGCGCTGGCGGCAGCTCGCGCGCCGGCTGGACACGAACAACTTTGCGCGCTACCTCGCCATGCAGGTGCTCACCGCCAACTGGGACGGCTACGCGATGTTCAAAAACAACTACCGCATCTATCACGACCCGGCTTCCGACCGGCTGATTTTCATCCCGCACGGCATGGACCAGGTGTTCGCGCGTCCGCGCATTGAGCTGCTGCCGCCGTGGGAAGGGTTGGTGGCGCGCGCATTCACGGCGACGCGTCCGGGTCGCGCGCTCTATGAGCAGGAAGTCGGGCTGTTGTTCACTAACGTCTATCACACCCCGACGCTCCTCCGGCGTGTGAATGAACTGGCGGCGCGGATTCGTCCGGTCTTTGTCGAGCGGGGCGAACCGGCGGCGGCCGCACAGGATCAGAGGGTGGCGGAATTGCGCCGGCGCATCGTGTGGCGCGGGGAATTTCTGGCGCAGCAACTCGCCGCCACCAACTGGGCAAATCCGCCGCGCGAGATGCCGCCGCGGCGAAGACCCGTCCAGATGCAGCCGCCGCGATGAAGCTGATTGATTTCGTGCTGTTGAAATCGGAACAGCGTGGCAAGGCCTGCGAATGGGAACTGGGATGTCCCGCCTTCAATTTGGGAGGAATTTCACCACGCAAGGCTACGGCTGACTTTCGCGGACGAAGAGGTTGCGGAACTGGATGCGCCCGTGCTCGTGCTGCAAACCGATGGGCCCGCGTGCGGGGAGGCCGGGGAGTTCCGCGTTGGTGATCACTTCCTCGCCGTTCACCTCGACGGAGACGCGGTCGCCGCGCAGTCGGATTTTCATTTCGTTCCAGTCACCGATCGGGCCGTCGGCGCTCTTCTTCGGCGTGAAGGCGCGGCGCTGGTCGCGCGTGGAGTTCGCATCGGTGCGGTATTCCCAGAACTCGCCGCTGCCGACGGGATAGCAGAAGAGATTCGCCTGCGCCTTGTAGCGTCCGCGCAGCAGCACGCCGCTGTCGCCCGCGTCCAGCACGCGCGCGGTGGCGGCACGACCGTCGGGGCCGGCTTCGAGTCCATCGGCGTTGATGAGCGGAAAGTTTTCCCACTTGGGTGCATCCGCCCAGCGCCATTCGAGGGTGAGATCGAAGTCGCCAAAGGCACGCTCCGTCCAGAGATCGCCGGTGCGCCCGTCGTGTTCCAGCACGCCGTCCTTCGCGAGCCAATGCACCGGTGCCCGGCCCAACTTGCCGGCCCCAGCTTCGACGCGTTTCGTCCCCGGCAGATACTCCCGCCAGCCCGCGAGGTCGCGGCCATTGAACAGCGGCTGGAAATTCTCCGGAGCCGGCTTCGACCGCGAAACGCGCGGATCGATCTTGCGCGATTCGAGGAACGCCATCAGGTCGGCGAACTGTTCGAGCGACAGCCCGACGTGCAAACCCTCGGGCATGAGCGACAGCTTGCTAGCCGAGCGGTTGGTGATGGCCTTCTTCGGAATGCTCTGCAATTGCCCCGCGCCGTTGATGATGGTGACGGCGTCGGCGTTTTCACTCTTGAGCAATCCCGACCAGCTCTCGCCGTCGCGGGTTTCGAAGATGAACTGCTGGTAGCCTTCGCGCACCACCTTGCCGGGCTCGAGGATGTGCTCGATCAATTCGCGCCGGGGAAATTGCGCGCCGATCAGCGTGAGGTCGGGCCCGACCTGTGCGCCGTGGCCCGCAACCTGATGGCACTTGAGACACGCCACGCCGCTCTCATCCCAGAACACGCGCTGTCCGCGGACGGCATCGCCGGGCGTGGCGAGGGCGAAGCGCGCGTAGTCTTCGGTGGTGAGGGTTTTGTTCTTCGCAGTGAAGAGCGCGCCCTTTTTGGCGGCGGCGTGCCCCCGATAAACTTCGCGCAATTCCGCGACGACCTTCGGCGTGAGGGTGTCTGCGCGGGATTCCAGTGTGGGAAGCACGGCTTCGCGAATTCCGCCCAGCGTCTTCCGGCACTGCTTGCGCACCGTGGGATTGGCGCTGGCGAGTCCGTTGAGATAGGCGTCGAGCGCGCGGGCGTCGCCCCGGCGGGACAACGCGTCGAGCGCATCAGCACGCGTTTCCGAATCGCGCCAGAGTTCGAGTAACAACGGAACCGTGTCCGGTGACGACCAGCCGCCGAGCGCGCGGGCCAGCGCGCGGCGTTCCGCGCCGGATTTCGACGCTGCCACCCGCTGCAAAGCCGCCAGCGCCTCCCCGCTTTTCATCTCCCCCAGCGATTTGATCGCGGCGAGGCGCACCGTGGGATCGGAATCAGCCAGCGCCCCCGCGAGCGCCGGGACGGTTTCCGCGACGCGCAGCGAACCGAGCGCGGTGACCGCTTCGGCGCGGGCGACGTGACGCGAGTGGATCAACTTGACCAGACCGTCTGCGAATTCCTTTCCGCCCATCGCGCCCGCCGTTCGAATGGCTTCGCGCACGAGTTCGGCATCCGGCGGCGGCTCGCGCAGCAGGCCGGCGATCAGAGTCGTCGCATTCGCGTCCTTGAAGTCCGTGAGCGTTCGCAATACGGCGCGACGCACGGCCGTATCGGTTTCGCCCGGGAAGAGCGCGAGCAGGGCCGGCGCAGCGGAGCGATGGCCGGCGGTCTGCACGCCCTCGATCGCGGCCAGTCTCACGGCCGGCGCGGGGTCGGCCAGCGCGGAGGCGAGCGCCGTGAGAACCGGCGCGGTGCCTGCCCATTCGACGGTGCGCTTGGGCGGCGGCGCGAGTGCGGGATGATACGCGCCCCACTCGCCTTTCCACGCCGGCACGGTGTGATGCAGGGGCGCGAGCAGGCGCACGGCGGCCTCGCGCGTGCCGGCCTTGGTGGACGAAGACGCCAGCGAGGCCAGCACCGCGACGAGTGGTGCATCGTAGGTTTCGCGCAACGCCAGAGCCGTGGCTTCACGGACACGATCGTTCGTGCTGCCCAGCCCTGCAGCAATCGTTCCCCAGGATTCCGGCCGGGCGCGCCCAATGACATTCAACGCCGTGAACGCCGCGAAGCGCGCGAAGACGTCTGATTGATCCAGGGCGGTGAGCAATGCGGGGATCGCGGACACCTCACCAATGCGGCCCAGCGCGGTCGCGGCCTGAAAGCGCAACGACGGGTCGGCGCTCTGATCGATGGCGACGGTGGCGAGGGCACGACCGGCTTCGGGGGCGCGGCGCAAACCAAGTTGCCGCATCGCCTGCCGCCGCAAGGCGGCATCCTTTTCACTCTGCACCAGCTCGATGACGGCCGCGCGCGCGCCGCGTCCTTCGTCGATGCCATCCAGCGCCCACAGCGCGTGCGAGCGGGCGCGGGTGGAGGCGGTCTGATTTTGAAGAAGCCCCGTGAGTGCGGCACTGACCGGGGGCGACTTCCTCTCCGCCAGACGACGTTGCGCGGTGAGCCGAACATGGCGCGATGGATGATCCAAGGCCCGGAGCAAATCCGCGTCACTCGCCGTGAACTTGCGCCTCATCGCCGCCGGTTCATACCACGCGGGTTTCGGCAGGGCCACCGTGGCATTGGTGAAAGTGGCCTTCCACAAACGGCCGACTTTCACGTCTTCCTTGTTATCGCGATGCTGCCAGTCGCAGATGAGCAGACTGCGCCCATCGGCGGACCACGCGATGCCGACAGGGCGAAAACTCTCCGGCGGATTCGGAAACATCTCCTGGTGCTTCACCACGCGCCAGGTCGCGCCCTCGCGCTCCGTCTGCACACGCAGCACCTGGCGCTTGCCGAAGTCGGCGAGGAAAAGGTTCCCACGATACTCCGCCGGCAGCGCGTCATCGGTGTAACACTCGGCGCCGGTCGCCGCGCCGCCGCCGAAGTCGTGCATCATCCAGAGCGTGTGGGGCCGGCGCGGAACGAAGTCGTGCGGGTAACCATATTCGCCGCGTTCGACCATGTGCGTGAGCCGGCCCATCCAGTCGTGCTCGTCGGTGTTGTCGTAGGTGAAGAGTTCGTCCTCCTCATTCATCGCCACGTCGAGAATGTTGCGCACGCCGCGCGAAAAGATTTCCAGCCTCGTGCCATCCGGCCGGAGCCGGAGCATGCCGCCGCCCGGCAAATTCACGCGCGAACCATCGCGACCCACCGCTCCGTAGAGACCCTTGTCGCCGATGGCGACGTAAAAATAGCCGTCCATGCCGAGGCGGAAATTGGCCGGCACATGATCGTTCCAGTTCAGTGCCCAAGGCTTGGGGTTCGTCTGCTCGATCAAGTCCGCGCGCTCCCGGCCCACTCCATTGTCGTCGGTGAAGACGGAGAACTTCGGGTTGTGCAGGACGTAGAGTCTGCCTTCGAGATATTGCATCCCGAAAACCGCGTGGAGCTTTTCCGCGAAGACCGTGAGGCGTCCGTCGGGATGAAAGCAAAGGATGCGGCCCTCGGTCGCATCCGCGTGCCGCGTGCTGATGTCCATCGGATCCTCCGCGACGAAGATGCGTCCGTCCGGCGAAGTGCAGACGACCGACGGGTGATTGATGCGCGGCGCTTCCGCGACGAGTTCCATGTGCCACCCGGGCAGGGTCGCCGGCACCCCGGCGGCGAACGCGGACGAGGCGGCCGCCAGAAGGAGCGGAACGATCGTGCCCAACTTCATGATCACTTCGCGGAAAAACTGGCGGCCAGCGCGTTCAATTGTGTGGTGGGCAGGGCGCCGTCAAACGTCACCACGCGGTAGCGCAGCACGAGCGGTTTTCCGGCGGTGAGTTTCACTTCGCCCGGCGCGACGATGCACGGATTGATCATCCGCACGGCGCGGTGATTGTGCCAGAGCGTGGGCGGATTGGAGGAATGGTTGAACACGGCGGCGCCGATCTGTTTCCCATCAGGCAACGTCTGTTCGCAGGCATACCACGGCGCATCCGGCCAGTCGCTGGCCGGCTTGGTGTGAGCCGGGTTGGGCAGCTTTACCAGGCCGTCGGGCGAGGAGATGCGGATGTCGCCGTCCTTGCGCACCCGCAGACAGAAGCCGCTGAACGCCCAGCGCGCGAGCGTGAGGTCCGACTTCGGCGTGAGCCGGTAAGTCAGGTCGAGCAGGTTCACGCCGGCTTCAGCTTTGGCCGTGGCGACCAGTTCTTCCTCCACCATCACCGTGTCTTCCGCGCTCCAGTCGTTGCGCGCCGTGAAGCCGTCCGGCTTCGTCGTCACCGAACGGTTCACGATGCGGCGATCCTTGATCGGCGCGTGCGCGCCCCAGCCCCAGAAGTCCGCGTCTTTCGCGCCGTGCATCTCGACCCACGCGAGAAACAGGCCACGATGATGCTTGTGATCGCTGGGCACAAAGTCCGTCACGACCGTGCCGCCGGGCGTGAGCAGCGGATGGAAGTAGCCCCCGGCCTCGACCGGCAACCCGGAGTTTGGCGGTGGGCGCAGGTTGTAGGTGAAGACAGGCCGGCCGTCCTGCCGGGCCTGCAACATCGTGTCGTTGCGTTGTATTTCCACGCCGGGCAGGGTGACGCCGCCCGCCAGCAGTGTGGCCAAAAGAAAAAGTGACCAGGTTTGTTTCATATCAATCTGTGTTGAGTCATACCGGCGTTCCGCTGATGCGCTCGTCCTAGCCTATGCGCGTGATAGAGCGTTTTGTCATCCACTTTTTTTGCGCTCGAATTCGTTCGTGTTCACGACGGTCACTTCGGCTTCCCACAACCGGATGGCTTCGCGCGAATCCGGATCGCGCGCCGCAGTGGCGTAGTTGCGGTAGAGCTTCGTGTTTCCACCCGGCGTCTTGTCGGCGAGCAGGTAGCGCACCTGCGGCTCGCGCCAGATGACGCTCTGCCAGTCACTGATAGGAATTTGGTTTCTGGACGCTGCGCGGTTCAGGCGTCAACCGGGCCAATCGCCTCAGTTCTGCTGGGTAGGCTGGGCGTTGGGCCAGAAGCACCATGATCCGTTCCAGACTGGATTTGCCGGTGGCATAAACTCGGGCATTCCGATGTGTTTTTAAAATGTGTGCAGTCATCCCTTTAGAATATCTCTCCTGTCAACCCAGCCTATTCCATCTAAGCCCTTGAAAAAAGCACTCAGACTCATTCACAAATGTACCCACGTGGCACCCGTAATTGTGTCGACGGGGACGGGCCGACCTCAAAAGGACGACAATAACGCCTACGGATTAAAAATCTGCCGATAGGGAAAAACCTTTGCTTGCGCGCGGTGCGTGGCTGCTTCGACAAAAGCGGATTCCTTGGCAAAGGCAGTACCGAGCCATTCAACCCGGACCTCGACACCTGCGATCCGGGGCAAGTCGAGGCGGTCACTGTCCCAGCAAGCCATCACCGTCGGAACCTCGGGAATCCGCCCTCCCGTGTGCGTGCGACAAGCTTTCTCCAATAGAATCAGACCGTCCTCATCCATCGGGAGAAGCCCTTGCCGCGACAAATCCCTGACCAACACAGCAGCTCTAGCTCCATGCCTAGGATCGGCAAGATCATTTCGTCGGCAGGAGTCGTGCAGGACGGCAAAACTGCTTACGACATCCATCCGTATCTCAGGTGTTGATGCAGCCAATCGTAGGCCGTTCTCAAGAACCCGCGCCCAATGACCTGCTCCATGCAAACCTTCCCACCGTAACCGATATCGAAGTCGCACCCAATCGACACACCGCTTCAAAACCAAAGCCCAATGAGGATTGATTTCGGGGGCGGATTCGATGTGCTCCAAGACATTAAGGAAATCGGATTGAGGCACCAAAGTCCAGTCCTTTTGATTCAAGAAGAACCGTGCCAGCGCGGTTAGCACGGAGTTGAGGCTCGACTAAATTGTCCGCTGCACTACGGTAAGCACCAGTTGAAAAGAAAAAATCAGTGCCATAAAATTTCTTTACGTCAACGAAGCGGTCCGCCGGTTTTGCCGCGAGCGCGGAGTGGCCCGGCTGGAACTGTTCGGCTCGGCGTTGCGCGATGATTTCAGCCCGGACAGCGAAGTGGACTTGCTCTGCACCCTCACCACGGAAAAAGACGAGCACTGCAGCCTGTTGGAGTG
>CANMZY010000034.1:0-15765 GCA_947502425.1 Verrucomicrobiales bacterium | reverse complement strand
GCTCACGGACATGCCGGGCCGTTACACCTCGCTGTTTCTGCGGCAACCGTTTGTCGTGTCGGGCAAACTGCCGACGGCGCTGTTGCTGCGCGTGCGCGTGGATGACGGCTGCATCGTCTGGATCAACGGCCGCGAGGTGGCGCGCTTCCATGTCCGGCCCGGCGAAATTCCTTTCAACGGCGTGGCCGAGAACCATGAGGCCGGCGAGGAATTCGAGGAGAGGCTGATCGAGAACGCCGCGGCGCTGCTCGTGCCGGGCACCAACTTGATCGCGATTCAAGCCTGCAACGCCTCGCTCACCAGCAGCGATTTCACCATCGACGCGGAACTCCGCACGCCGGAAGGCGCGACGCGCGGCCGCCGCCCCACGCCCGGCGCGACCAACTCCGTTTTCTCCGCCGTCGCGCCGCCCTCCATCACCAACATCGTTCATGCGCCCGCCGAGCCGAAGTCGGGCGAAGTCGTGACCGTGACGGCGCACGTGGCCACCCCGGACGGCGTGGGGGAAGTCACGCTCGAGCTGCAAGTGGTCGCGCCCGGAGCCTACCTGCGCAAGACGGACCCCGGCTTCCGCACGAACTGGGTGGCGGTGCCGATGCGCGATGACGGACGCGACGGTGATGTCCGGGCGCGCGATGGCGTGTTCACGGCGCGGGTGCCGGCCGAGGGGCAACGCCACCGGCAGCTCGTGCGTTATCGCATCAAGGCCGTGGACCGGACCGGCCTCGCCGTGCGCGTGCCCTACGCAGATGACAGCGCGCCGAACTTCGCGTGGTTCGTTTACGACGGCGTGCCGTCGTGGGCGGGCGCGAGCCAGCCGGGCCGGACGCCGACGAACTTATTCTCCGCAGAATTTCTGCGCACGATGCCGGCCTATCATCTGTTGACCCGCGCCGAGGACGCCGCGCGCAGCCAGTGGGACAGCGGCGCGAACCGCCGGCTGTTTTACGGGACGCTGGTTTACGACGGACGGGTCTACGATCACGTCCAGTTTCACAATCGCGGCCAGGGCAGCGGCTACATTTCCGGCAAGAACAAGTGGGGCTTCAAGTTCAACCGCGCCCATGAACTCGCCGCGCGCGATCAGCACGGCCGCCGCCACGCGCACACCTGGGACAGCCTCAATCTCAACCCCGGACTCTCCACGCCCTACCTGCCGGTTCACGCCGGCATCGCGGGGCTGGACGAAGCGTTTGCCTTTCGCGCATTTCAACTGGCCGGCGTGCCCTCGGCCAACAGTCATTGGATTCAGCTCCGCGTGATCGATGCCGCGGACGAAAGCTCGCTCACCGATCAATACGCCGGCGATCTGCGCGGGCTTTACCTCGCCATCCAGGACATGGACGGCGCGCTCCTGCGCGAGCGCGGCCTGCCCGACGGTAACATCTACAGCATTCAGAGCGGCCGGAAACATCTGGCCCGCGGCGCGGCCCCGGACGGCTCGGACTGGAACCAGTTCATCAACGGCGTGCGCAACGAACAGCCCGAGGCGTGGTGGCGGACGAATCTGGATTTGTCCGCCTACTACGGCTTCCACGCCATCAGCCGGCTGACCGGCAACGTCGATCTGCGGCCCGATGGCAACCACGGCTACTACCGCCGGCCCGACGGACGCTGGGCACCGTTCCCGTGGGATCACGACATGATGCTCGTCCCGCGCACGCATCAGCCCGGGCACATCGACGCCATCCGCTGCCTGAACGTGCCGGCGTTGCGGATCGAGTTCCGCAACCGCGCCCGCGAAATCCTTGACCTGTTCTGCGCCGATGCCACGCCTGGCGGCGGCCAGCTCGGCCAGCTCGTCGCGGAACTTTCCGGCGTGCTCAGGCCCGCCGGCTTCACCAACAACTGGGGCCAGCTCGATGCCGCCGTCTGGAACTGGCATCCGCGCCAGAATCAAAAGGGCCTCTTCTACCAGAATCCCGCCACCGGCAATTATTCCGGCGGCGGGTGGCAGCGCACGCTCGCGACGCCCGACCTCGCCGGCTTCTGCCGGTTCATCGTCGAGTTCTGCACCGACTCGCGCCCGGTGAAAAACTACGCGCCGAACGACGGCGACCAGCGCGGCTACGGATTCGGCCACCTTCAGTTCGAGGCGAAGGACGCGCTCATTCCGGCCACGCCGGAGATTCGCTACACCGGCCCCGCCGGCTTTCCCGCGGACAAACTCTCCTTCACGATCACGCCCTTCGCCTCACCGGTCACGAACCGCTTTGCCGCCGTGCAATGGCGCGTGGGCGAAATCAGCGCGCCGGGCCGGCTCGGTCATGTGGCCGAGAAATCGTGGCGCTACGAGATCGAGCCGCACTGGACAAGCCCGGAGATCGCGACGCCGGAAGCGGCCTTCCAGATTCCGGCGAAAGTCTGTGCGCCGCACCAAACCTGCCGCGTCCGCGCCCGCCACCTGGATCACACCGGCCGTTGGAGCCATTGGTCGGCAGCGGTGGAAGTGGTGCCCGGAAAACAGGCGGGAAAGTAGCGCCTGCGATGGATGAACAGACGGGGTGGCACCGCGGCGGTTTATCCCACCATCACCGCCGCGCCCTGCTGGATGGATTCGAGCGTCGCGAACGTCAGCGCCATGCTCTGGCGCGATTGCGCGTAGGGCAGCGGATGCTCCGCCGTGCCGCGCAAAAATTCCGCCCACGTGGCCATTTGCTCCGCGTGGCCTTTCGAGGTGAAGGCAAAACTTTTTTCCTTCCGACCGCGATGAATCACGAGTTTTTGGAAGTTGGTGATCTCCGCGACCAGTCCCGCGCCGAAGACGGTCACGGTTTCTTTCGGAAAACTGGAGTCGCCTTCCGCCGAATAAATCAACTGGCCGCACGAGCCGTCCGCGAACTCAACCTGCGCCGCCACGCTGTCGGGAAACGGCAGGCGTCCCGCCGCCGGCCAGGTCGTCTGTGCGAAAACGCGCACCGGGGCCGTGCCGAAGAGGAAGCAAAGGTAATCTAGGAAATGACACGCCTCGCCGAGCACGCGCCCGCCGCTCTCGGCGTAATTCGCGTACCAGTGGGACGGATCGAGCTTGCCGGCGGCGACTCGAAACGTGCAGGACTTCGGCCCGGCGCTGGCCGCCAAAGCTTTCTTCAACTCCACGCTGGCCGGCGCGAACCGTCGGTTGAAACCCACCTGCACCGAGCCGGAACTGTTCGCGAGCGCGCCGTCAATTTCCGCGAGTTCGGCGCGCGTCAGGCAAAGCGGTTTCTCGACGAAGACGTGGCGATTGGCGGCGAGCGCGGCCTGCACGAGCGGTGCGTGCAGATGGTGGCGCGTGGCGATTAACACCGCGGCCGGGGCGGATTCAGGCGCTCCGAAAATTTGCTCGTGATCGGTTGCCGCGTTCGTGAAACCGAATTTGGTTTTGACGTGGTTCGCGCTGAGGGCGGTGTTGTTGACCACGGTGCCGAACGGAATTTTCCCCTGCAAATGCGGCAGCAGCATCGTGCGCGCGAAATTCCCCGCGCCGATCACGTCCAGCCTTTCGGCGGGAGTTTCTAAACGCGGAACGCGGAACGCGGAGTGCGGAACGGCGGCCACACCAGCGGGCGCCTGTTCCGCGTTCCGCGCTCCGCGTTCCGCATGGCCTGCATATTCGAGCACCACTCCCACGTCCTTCGCGCCTTCCGCGAGCAGGTCTTGATACACTTGCAGCGCGTCCGTGAAGGGCACGCGGCGCGTGGTCAGCGCGGCGAGTTTCAACGCGCCGGTTTTCATCAGGTGCAGGCAGGCGTCGAAGTTGCGCTGCTCGGTCCAGCGCACGTAGCCGATGGGGTAATCCACGCCGGCCCATTCGTAGGCCGGATCGTAACGGCCCGGCCCGTAGCTGCGCGAGAACCGCACCTCGAGCTCCTTCTCGTAAAAAATTTTCCACGGCAGCTCAATCTTGGTGATGCCCACATCGACCATCCGGCCACGGTCCCGGAGCGCCTCAGCGGCCTGTTCGATGGGCGCGTTGCTTTGCGTGGCCGTGCAGATCACCGCCGCGTCCATGCCGTGGCCGTCCGTCCACGCGCGCACTTCGTCCGCGAGATTTTGCAGGCCGAGCGTCACCACTTTCTCCGCGCCCATCGCCTCGCAAAACGGACGGCGCGACTCGGCCAGGTCCACGGCCATCACCCGCGCGCCGTTGGCCGCGAGCAGATTGGTGACAAGCAGTCCGACCAGTCCCTGTCCCATCACGAGCACGCGGTCGCCGAGCTGCGGCTCCGTCTGGCGCACGGCCTGGAGGGCGATGGCCGCGATGGTCGTGTAGGCCGCCTGCCAGCCCGGCACCTCGTCGGGAATTTTCGCGCACAACAAATCCGGGAGCGCGATCAGCTCTGCGTGGAACGCGCACTCCGCGCCGGCGCAGGCCACGCGGTCGCCGACGCGAAAGCGCGTGTTCGCCGCGTCCACGGCGACGACGACGCCCGCCGCGCTGTAGCCGAGCGGGGTGGGGGTTTCGAGGCGGTTGCGGACTTTTTCCAGTGCGGCCTTCCAGCCGAGATTGCGGGCGGTGTCGAGGACTTTGCGGACCTGGTCAGGCCGCGCCCGGGCTTTCTGGAGCAGGTTCATCTTCGCCTGCTCAACCTTCATTTTTTCCGTGCCGATGCTGATGACGGAGTGGGTGGTGCGGACGAGCACGCCGCCGGGCGGAGCCGTGGGCGGGGGAACTTCCTGAAGTTCGAGGCGTCCGTCCTGGTATTGCGCGATTTGTTTCACGGTGAACGGGGCCAGTTCACCTGAATTTCGCACGGCCCGGCAAGCTTGAACTGAGGAAACCAGCGCGGCCGGGGCGGCGAGCGGAGATCATTTGAAAAATAAATTGATGGGGCATGGCCTGATGCTTACGATTCAAGCCATGATATTTTACCGGCCGGCTCAGACGCCGGGAAACAAGGGCGTGAAACCGCGCCGGCTTGGCCACAAGGCAAAGCGACCGCTCCCCGTTTCCGGATCGAACATCTCTTGGCCACAATTCACCCGCCGCCTTCCGGCCCCAATCTGACAATTCATGGGACTCGACATCAACTGCGTTCAATTTCTGCTGGCCGCGCGCAAACGCGGCGCCGGCTTCGATGAAATTCTCACCCTAGGCCGGCTGGTGTTGAATGTGTATCCGGCCAAACTGGTGAAAGTGCTGGAGGGCGCTGGTCTCCCGGTGGAGCCTTATCTTCAGGCGGCGAAGGACAACACGTTCGCCGAGCCGTTTTTTGCCAGCCTCGGCACGAAAAAAATCGATTCGCTCGACGCCTCGAAATACGAGGGCGCGTCGGTTGTTCAGGATCTGAACCAGCCGGTGCCGGATGCGTTGAAGGAGCGGTTCGACGGGATTTTCGACGGGGGCACGCTCGAACATGTTTTCAACATTCCCGCCGCGTTGAAGAACTGCATGGAGATGACGAAGGTGGGCGGCCGTTTTTACATGCACACCTGCGCGAACAATTTGTGCGGGCACGGCTTTTATCAGTTCAGCCCGGAGCTGTTCTACCGGGTGTTCAGCGAGCAGAACGGCTTTGAAGTGGAACGCATGGTCATCCATCCGCTCGGCCCCTACGGCCAGTGGTACGAGGTGTCCGACCCGAACCAGATTCACGAACGCGTCGAGCTGATCACCTTCCGCCCGATGCAGCTCCTCGTACAGGCGCGGCGCGTGAAGGCCGTGCCGATTTTCGCCTCGGCCACGATGCAGAGCGATTATCAGGAGTATTGGTGGAAACAGAAGGGACAGGACAAACCCGCCCCGCTGAAGCCGTCCTGGCTGAAAAAAAATCTGCCGGGCGTGGCGCGGGCGCTGCACGTCACGAAGCTGGGCGTGGAATTTTACCGGCGGCAGTCGCTCGGCAACCGGAGGTTCTTCAAGCCGGTGAACCGGACGGATTAGTCCCGTCTCCGGCAGTTGGAACCACGGAGGACACCGAAGCCACGGAGGGATGGCGGCGGTGGATTTTCTATCGGGCCTTGCCGCGCATCAGGCGCACATCCACCGCGTCCATGCCGGCGGCGCGGATGGCCTGCATTCCCAAGTCCGTATCCTCGTAGGCGCGGCAATAGCGTGGTTCCACGCCGATGCGCCGCGCGGCTTCCAGAAAAATATCCGGCGCGGGCTTCTGGTTGACAACGTGCTCGCTGGTGACCACGGCATCGAACAGATGTCGGACGCCCAACAGTTTCAGCACATCGACAATGATGGGCTGTACGCCTCCCGAGGCCACGGCCAGCGGGATTTTCCCGTGATGCTCGCGCGCGACATTCACAACTTCGTGGATCGGCCCGACTTGGTGTATGAGCTTCAAGTAGGCTTCTTCTTTTTCTTTCGCCACGGCGATCGGATCAATGTTCACGCCCTGTTCATCACGCAGCATTTTCAAAATGTCGCGGGTCGGCACCCCGCCGTAGGCGTAGAAGCGTTCTTCGGGGAAATGCAGCCCATGACGGAGCGCAATTTCGCTCCACGCAATCCAGTGCAGCGGCATCGTGTCGGCCAGCGTTCCGTCGCAGTCGAAGATGATTCCTTTGATGTCCATATAAAATCAGGTCAGAGCGGCAGGGCCTTGAGCTTCTCGTCGAGATCATGCGCCATGAGCGGTTCGATCAGGCCGTCCAGTTCGCCTTCGACGACATTAGCCAGGTTGTAGATGGTCAGTTCGAGGCGGTGATCGGTGACGCGGTTCTGCGGAAAATTGTAGGTGCGGATTTTTTCACTGCGCTCGCCGGTGCCGACCTGGTCTTTGCGGACGGCGGCGTACTTCGCGTTTTCCTCGGCGATCTTGCGGTCGAGGAGGCGCGAACGCAGCACGGACAGGGCTTGCACCTTGTTCTTCTGCTGCGAACGCTGATCCGCGCAGCGCACGATCATGCCGGTCGGCTTGTGGATGATTTGCACGGCGGAGTCGGTGGTGTTCACGCCCTGGCCGCCTTTGCCGGAGGCCCGGCAGACGTTGATCTCGATTTCGTCGGGCTTGATTTCGATGTCCACCTCCTGCGCTTCCGGCAACACGGCCACGGTGGCGGTGCTGGTGTGGATGCGGCCCTGCGCCTCGGTCGCGGGCACGCGCTGGACGCGATGCACGCCGCTCTCGTATTTCAGGCGCTTGTAAACATTGGTGCCGGTCACGGTGAAAATCACTTCCCGGAAACCGCCCAGGTCCGACGGGCTGGAATCGAGCGCCTCGACTTTCCACCCCTGCGTCTCGGCATAACGGGTGTACATCCGGTAAAGATCGGCGGCGAAGAGCGCGGATTCAGAACCGCCCGCGCCGGCGCGGAGTTCGATGATGGTGTTGCGCGAGTCCGTCGGGTCGGGCGGCAGCACGCCGCATTGCAGGGCGAAGGTGAGACGCTTCTCGGCGGCGGTCAGGCGGGTGATTTCCTCGGCGGCCATCAGCGCCAGCTCGGAGCCGGCGGGTTCGGTTGCGAGGAGCGGCCTGTTTTCCGCCAGGTCGGCCACGGTCTTGAGCCAAGCGTCGCCGGTGGCGATCAGCTCCTTGAGCCGGGCGTATTCGCGGGACAATTCCTGGGCGCGCTGGTTGTGGTCGAAAACCTTCGGATTGCTCAACGCGGCTTCGACTTCGGCGAAGCGGCGGCGGAATTTCTCGATGTGCGGTTGGAGGTCCATGCCCGGAAAAAAGAATCCGCCCGCAGGAGCGATGACTCTGCGGGCGGATGAGTGGGCGGAAACTACTTCGATCTTTTCTTCGGCGCGGCGGCGGCGGCGGCGGCCTGGGCGGCCTGGGTCTTGGCCATGCGCTGCTGGAACTTGTCCACGCGGCCGGCGGTATCGACGAATTTTTGCGTGCCGGTGTAGAAGGGGTGGCAGGCGTTGCAGATGCCGATGACGATGCTCGATTTGATCGAGCGGGTCTTGATCGAGTTGCCGCAGGCGCAACGGATTTCGGCTTCCAGATATTTAGGATGAATGTCAGCTTTCATAACAAAGGTCGGTGACGCTACCAGCGGAACGCCCGTTGACAAGCGTTTATTTCCACGAAGTGAAGTTTGGTCAGATTTCCTTGGTTCCTGATCCGAATGGATGCAGCATTTTTTCCGACACCACGGCCCGCTTGTGAAATAAATCACAATTTCACCTTGCGCCAGTTTTTGCCGGTGATTAGCTTCTTTTCACGGTGCGGGCGCAGCCTCCCGCTCCAACTTATGCAGACCAGCACTGAAGTCGGCTACAATTCGAAAATCGAAGGCGAGGTCATCGTCACCCGCGTCGATGCCGCGCTCAATTGGGCGCGCAAAAACTCCATCTGGCCGATGCCAATGGGCCTGGCCTGCTGCGCCATTGAGTTGATGGCGGCGGGCGCAAGCCGGTTTGATATTTCGCGTTTCGGCTCGGAGGTGATGCGTTTTTCCCCGCGCCAGTCGGACGTGATGATCGTGGCCGGCACGGTCACTTACAAAATGGCGCTGGCCGTCCGCCGCATTTACGACCAGATGCCGGAGCCGAAATGGGTCATCGCGATGGGCGCGTGCGCTTCGACCGGCGGCATGTATCGCAGCTACGCGGTCTTGCAGGGCGTGGACAACATCATCCCGGTGGATGTCTATGTGGCCGGTTGCCCGCCGCGCCCGGAGGCGCTGCTCGACGCGCTCATCAAACTGCAAAACAAGATCGCGAAGGAACCGGTGCTAAACGTGCCGCAGCAGGCGGCCTAGCCTCCACCTTGCCATGACCGCCCTCGAACTCGCCCAAAAGCTCCAAGCGCAATTCGGCGAACTCGTGTCCCCGCCAAAAGAGTTTCGCGGCGAAATCAGCGTGCAAATTTCCGACGCGGAAAAAATCACCGCAGTCTGCGCGTTCGCAAAAAAGGAACTCGGCTTCGATTATCTCGTCGATGTGAGCAGCGTGGACAACTACGGTGACGACCCGCGCTGGACGCTGGTCTATGAGCTTTACGGGATGGCGCATCGCTGTCATCTGCGCCTCAAGACCGACGTGAGCGAGGAGAAGTCTGAGCTGCCGACCATCTCCCAGGTCTGGCGCACCGCCGACTGGCACGAGCGGGAAATTTACGACATGATGGGCATCCGCTTTCGCGGGCATCCTGATCTGCGCCGCATCTTGATGTGGGAAGGCTATCCGTATTTTCCGCTCCGCAAAGATTTCCCGCTCGCCGGCAAGCCGAGCGAGATGCCGGACGTGGCGTTCAGCAAGCCCGCGCCGCTGGAAGGTGGACCGTTTGTGACGGTCGCTGGCGGCAAAGATTCGATGGCTCGCGAACCGCGAGTCCAAAACCCGGAATCGTAAGCGCGTGGAGCTTCCAGAGGACAAGCGGCAGGCGATACTGGAAGCAATCTACGGTGGTTCACCGCGTAAGATAGAAACGATCAAGCTGGTGCGCGATGCGACGGGTTGCGGCTTGAGGGAAGCGAAAGAGTTTGTCGAGAAGTTATCCGCCGAACTTTACGCGAAAGAGCCGCAGAAGTTTGCAGCAGCTCCGACCGGCAAGAGCGGTTGCGTGGGTGTGATTTTGGCGGTCGCGGCAATTCTGGCTGCGGCCTGCGTAGTAGTGATGATGTTGGTCTGAGATTTTTTGCGAATGGCAACCGTTCAAGACATTGAGTTTTGCGAACCGGCGGCGCGTGCGGCGGAAGCTGCGGCTTCCGGCGAATTGCGCGACATGCAGGGCGAGAAGATGGTCCTCAACATGGGGCCGTCGCACCCGTCCACGCACGGCGTCCTGCGCATCATCTTGGAAATGGACGGCGAGATCATCACCAAGGCCATACCTGATGTCGGTTATCTGCATCGCGGCGACGAAAAAATCGCCGAGAACATGACCTACACCCAGTTCATCCCCTACACGGACCGGTTGGATTACCTCGCGCCGCTGCACAACAACGTGGTTTACGCGTTGGCCGTCGAGAAGCTCATGGGCATCGACCAGCAGTTGCCGCCGCGCTGCCAGTATATCCGCGTCATCTGCTGCGAGCTTTCCCGCATCTCGGCGCATCTGCTCGGTCTCGGCGCGTTCGCGATGGACGTGGGCGCGTTGACGGTTTTTCTGCACACTTTCACGGAACGCGAAAAAATTTACAATCTGATCGAGGCATTGACTGGCGCGCGTTTCACCACGAGCTACACGCGCATCGGCGGGCTGTCGCGCGATCTGCCGCCGGGCTGGGTCGCGCAATGCCGCAAGTTCTTGGAGGAAGTGGTCGTGAACTTTGACGAGTCGGAAAAACTGCTCACGCGCAACCGCATTTTCGTGGACCGCACGCGCGATGTCGGCGTGCTGTCGAAGGCGGACGCGATTGATTTCGGTGTGACCGGCCCGAACCTGCGCGGCAGCGGCGTGGACTACGATTTGCGGAAGGCGCATCCGTATCTCGTTTACAAAGACCTTGAATTCGACGTGCCCGTCGGCTCGGTCGGCGATTGCTACGACCGCTATCTCGTCCGCATGGAAGAGATGCGCCAGAGTGTGCGCATCCTCCGCCAGTGCTTCGACAAGCTGCCCGGCGGCGCTGACAACCAATCCGGCGAGCCGGTCAACATCCCCGACGGCAAGACGGTTTTGCCCCCGAAAAACAAGGTGATGACGAGCATGGAAGAATTGATCCACCAGTTCATGCTCGTAACCCAGGGCGTGAACGCGCCGGCGGGTGAGATTTATTTTGGCGCGGAAAATCCGAAGGGCGAACTCGGTTTCTACATCAACAGCAAGGGCGGCGGCACACCGCATCGCCTGAAAATCCGCGCACCGTCGTTCGTGAACCTCGGCGTGCTGCCACACCTGCTGCCCGGCCACATGATGAGCGACGTGGTGAGCATCCTGGGTTCGATTGATTTCGTGATGGGAGAATGTGACCGATGAGTTTTTCCATACCAGCCGATCTTGAAGCCGAGTTGAACGAACTCGTGACGCACTATCCGCAGAAGCGGAGCGCGTCGCTGATGTTTCTGCACGCGTTGCAGGAACATTTTGGTTACGTGTCGAAAGAGGCCATCGAATGGACGGCCAAGAAGCTCGATCTCCAGCCGATCAATGTTTACGAACTGGTCACGTTTTACCCGATGTTCCGGCAGGAACCGGCGGGCCGATACG
Source organism: Verrucomicrobiales bacterium (assembly GCA_947502425.1). GTDB lineage: Bacteria > Verrucomicrobiota > Verrucomicrobiia > Limisphaerales > SIBH01 > SIBH01. The sequence goes on along the minus strand of CANMZY010000034.1, from coordinate 4,726 downwards.
TGATGAAAGTCTGCCGCACGTTGAGCTGCCAGCTTGGTGGCGCGGACAAACTGCACGCGCATTTTTGCACCAAGCTCGGCCTGGACGCGCACAAGCACGGCCTGCAAACATCGAAGGACGGGAAGTTCTCGGTGGAGTTCGTGGAATGTCTCGCCAGTTGCGGCACCGCCCCGGTGATGATGTGCAACGAGGATTTTTACGAAGGCGTGAGCAGCGTGAAGGCCGATGAAATTTTGACGGGATGCAAATGAGCGCCACACCAAAAAAAGCAAAACATGAAAACAAGCCTCAAAGACTGGCCAAAGGTTTACCAGCGCATCAAAGGGATGCGCGGCTTGAGCCTGAAAGAAAAAGTGCTGCTCGCCCAAGGTCTCGCGGCGACTCCCGACGAGCGTCTCCGGATGCACGACGACCATCTCCGCTCGCTCGGCTTGTACAGTCATTGGGAGAGGAAAAAATTCGGTTTCAAATTGTAGGCATGACCGCAGCCGTCCTCCAGGGCGTGATGATGAACACCCTCGATACCGACATCTGGGTGGATTTGCCGACGCGTCAGTATATGCGCCTGTGCAACCTAATCTGTGCACAGGGCGGAACGGCTTTATCACCCACGCTCTACGTGCTGGAAGATGGCAAGCTCGTGAATTTTTTGTTCGCGGTGACCGGCCTCCGAAAATTCGCCGCCGAATACAACGGTGCCGTGATGAGGAAAATTGAGGGCGTGGCTGTCAAGATTCTGCCTCTCGAACGGGTGCTTAAAAGCAAGAAGACCATCCGGCGAGACAAGGATCTGGCGCACATTCCGCTAATTGAAAACGTGCTGAAAGCAAGACGAGAGTCTGAGGAGAAACGGAAATGAATTGGCTGCCCGACATGGATTTGAACCATGACAAACAGATTCAGAGTCTGTTGTGCTACCGTTACACTATCGGGCAGTGCGCGGAGGAAATTAAAGAGATTTAACCGGGAGTCAAGCTGCCGTATGCCGCAAGAACATCGCCTCATCCTCAAACACGCTGACTCGCCCGGTTACACGAACGACCTCGAGTGCTACGTGCGCCACGGCGGCTACGAGGCCTTGAAGAAGGCGCTCGCCACCGCGCCGCGCGAACTGGCCGACGGCAAAAAAATGTCGCCGCAGGAAGTCATCCGCGACGAGGTGCTCAAGTCCGGACTGCGCGGTCGCGGCGGTGCGGGTTTTAGCGCGGGACTCAAGTGGAGCTTCGTGGACCGCAAGAGCGGCAAGCCGATTTATCTCATCTGCAACGCGGACGAATCCGAACCGGGCACGTTCAAGGATCGCCAGATCATCCACAAGGACCCTCATCAGTTGATCGAAGGCATGATCATCTCCTGCTGGGCGAACGACGTGAAGCTCGCCTACATCTACATCCGTGGTGAATTCCCCGAAGGCGCGCGCATTTTGAACCGCGCCCTCAAGGAAGCCCGCGCGAAAGGTTTTCTCGGCAAAAACATTCTTGGCACCGGCTTGGACGTGGAAATGCACGTTCATCGCGGCGCGGGCGCCTACATTTGCGGCGAGGAGACCGGCCTCATCGAATCGCTCGAAGGCAAGCGTCCCTATCCGCGCATCAAGCCGCCGTATTTTCCGGCGGTGCTCGGACTCTACATGTGCCCGACCATCGTCAACAACGTCGAGACGCTCTGCCATGTGAACCACATCGTCACGATGGGTTCGGCGGAATACGCCAAGCTCGGCACGCCGAACAACACCGGCACGCGCATCGTGAGCCTCAGCGGCCAAGTGAAGCGCCCCGGCTATTACGAAATCGAGGTCGGCAAGGTCACGCTCGGCGAACTCATCCATCACGAAAATTTCGGCGGCGGTCTGCGCGAGGGCCGGCAGCTCAAGGCTATCATTCCCGGCGGTTCGTCCTCGAAAATTTTGAAGGCCGGCGAAGTTTTCAAAGTGAACCGCAAAGGGCCGGACGGCCAGATGACCAAGGTGGACGTGCCCCTGCTCGATCTGCCCTACGATTTTGATTCGCTCCAGGCCGCCGGCACGATGTCCGGCTCCAGCGCCATCATCGTGATGGACGATTCGACCGACATGGTCGGGGCGCTGGCGAACCTTTCGGAATTTTACGCGCACGAAAGCTGCGGCCAATGCACGCCGTGCCGCGAAGGCTCGCTCTGGATGGCCAAGGCGCTGCACCGTCTCACGCACGGCCACGGTCGCAAGCAGGATGCCGATTACCTCGTCGGCATTGCGAAAAACATTCAGGGCCGGACCATCTGCGCCTTCGGCGAAGCCTGCGCCTGGCCGGTGTTAAGCTTCGTGGCGAAGTTCAAGAGTGAGTTCGAAGCCAAAGGCGCGGCGGACGAGGCGCGGGCCAGCAGCGCCGGCCCGACGCACGAAATGAAAATCGCGGCGAGTCCGCACAACTGATTTCCCATGTCCACCGCCGTCACAACCGAAACCAAACCCGCGCCGCCGCCGGTTGATACAATCAAAATCAAGGTGGACGGCCGCGAGATTGCAGTGCCGAAGATGATGCCTGACTGGCAAGGCAAGCTCCAACCGACCACCATGCTGCAAGCCTGCCAGCTCGCCGCGAAGGAAGTGCCGCATTATTGCTATCATCCGAAGCTGCCGATCGCCGGCAACTGCCGCATGTGTCTCGTTGAATTCGGCCTGCCCGCGATGGGGCCGGATCGCAAGCCGCTGCTCAACGAGGACGGCACGCCGAAAATCACGAAGCAGGTTCTGCCCTACGAACCGCAGACGCCGCGCGGCGCCATCGCCTGCGCCACGCCAATTTCCCCGGGCATGGAAATTTATCCCAGCTCGCCCGCGACGAAACAGATGCGCGAGGGCATTCTCGAATCGCTGCTCATCAATCATCCGCTCGACTGCCCGATCTGCGACCAGGCCGGCGAATGCAAGCTGCAGGAGTATTCTGTCGAACACGGCCAGGCCACCAGCCGCTTTGTCGAGGCGAAGGTTCACAAGCCGAAGGCCGTTGATCTCGGCCCCCGCATCATGCTCGACGACGAGCGCTGCATTCTTTGCACGCGCTGCATCCGTTTCACCAAGGACATCGTGGGCGACGATAAGCTCGGCGTCGTGAATCGCGGCAGCTACAATTCCATCGCGGCTTTTCCGGGCACGACATTCGACAACAATTACACGCTGAACACGGTGGACATCTGCCCGGTCGGCGCGCTGACCTCGAAGGATTTTCGTTTCCAGATGCGCGTCTGGTTTCTCAAGGAGAGCAAGAGCCTGTGCACCAGTTGCGGCACCGGCTGCAACCTCACCGTCGGCTCGCGCGAAGATAAAATTTACCGTTACGAACCCCGCGAAAACAACGCGGTCAACGGCCCGTGGATGTGCGACGCGGGACGCTTGAATTACAAATGGGCGGGCCGCGCGGATCGGCTCACCGAAGTTCTGGTACGCGGGCAGAAGTCGAATTGGACAACAGCCACGCAGGAAATCACCGGTAAACTTGCCAAGGCGGCGGCGGGTTCCGTCGCCATCGTCGCCTCGGCACGACAGACGAATGAAGAACTATTCCTGCTGGGCAAGCTTGCCAAAAAACTCGGCGCGCTCACCGACTCCGTCCCGCGCGAAGGCGAGCCGGACAAGTTGCTCGTCAGTGCCGACCGAAACCCGAACAGCAACGGCGCGCGTCTCAACGGTCTTTGCTTCACCGAAATGGGCATCCACCTGCCGAAGATCGCCGACGGCATCAAGGCCGGGAAAATTAAAACGCTCATCGTCTTCGGCGAGGACGTGACGAAGCACGGGTTCGGCGCGGATTTGCTGGGCAGACTCGACACGCTCATCGTCAGCGACATTTTGCCGAACGCGACAACGCGGCTCGCGCATTATCTGCTGCCCGGCTGCGCGCACGCCGAGAAGCGGGGCACCTTTGTGAACGTGAAGGGCCGGCTGCAGAAGTTCATCAAGGCCGTCGAGCCGAAGGGGGACGCGCGGCCCGAATGGGAATTCCTGCACGAACTCGTTCACCATGTCACCGGACACAATGGTTTTGTGAGCATCGAAGGATTGTTCAACCAGATGGCGCAGGAAGTCCCGGCGTTTCACGGCCTAGAGTGGGCGAAAATCGGCGACACCGGCGTGACCGTGCAAATCTAATTCAACATGGACTGGTTCAACCATCTCAACCCCGATTTGCAGTTCGTGCTTCTGAGCGCGGTGAAAGTTCTGGCCGTGCTCTTCCTCGCGCTGCTGCCGATGGTCGCCTACTCGGTGCTAGCCGAGCGCAAAATTTCCGCGTGGATTCAGGATCGCGTCGGCCCGAATCGCGTCGCGCTGCCGTTGCTCAGCGGCATTCCGTTTCTCGGTTCGTTTCTTACGCGCCTCGGCATCTGGCAGCCGATTGCCGACGGGGTGAAATCGTTTCTCAAGGAGGACTTCACGCCGGATCACGTCCGCAAAATTTATTTCTGGATCGCCCCGGCCATCACGCTCATCCCGGCGTTTCTTACCGTGGCGGTGATCCCGTTCGGCTCCAACCTCGGCGCGCAGAAAATGGTCATCGCGGATTTAAACGTCGGCATTCTCTACTCGTTCGGCATCGTGTCGCTGGGTGTTTACGGAATTGTGCTGGCGGGTTACGCGAGCAATTCCAAGTATCCGTTCCTCGGTGGTATCCGTTCGAGCGCGCAGATGATTTCGTACGAAATTGCGATGGGCATGAGCGTGGTGTCGGTCTTCATGCTCGTCGGCGACTTG
>CANMZY010000033.1:0-15769 GCA_947502425.1 Verrucomicrobiales bacterium | reverse complement strand
CCAGCACCACGCGTCGGAGGTTGTGTGGCTTGAAGAGGTCGAAGACGATGATCGGCATCTTGTTGTCCATGCAGAGCGAGAAGGCCGTCGAGTCCATCACCTTCAACTGACCTTGCAGCGCCTCGAGGTAGGTGATGCGCGAAAATCTTTTGGCCCGGGGATTTTTCTTCGGGTCGCTGTCGTAGATGCCGTCCACCTTGGTCGCCTTCAAGATGACTTCCGCGCCCATTTCATTCGCGCGCAGCGCCGCCGCCGTGTCGGTCGAGAAATACGGATTGCCCGTGCCGCCGCCGAAGATCACCACGCGCCCCTTGTCCAGATGGCGCAGCGCGCGGCGGCGGATGAACGGCTCGGCGACCTGGGTCATCGAGATCGCGCTTTGCACGCGGGTCGCCACGCCTTGCTTTTCCAGGGCGTCCTGGAGCGCCAGCGAGTTGATGATCGTGGCGAGCATCCCCATGTAATCGCCAGTGGCGCGCTCGATGCCGCGCTCGCTGCCGGCCAACCCGCGAAAAATGTTCCCGCCGCCGATGACGATGACCACCTGCACGCCCAACTTGCAGACTTCGCCGACCTGTCGGGCCATGTCATGAACAAACTCCGGGCAGATGCCGACGCCCGCCTCGCCACCCAGGGCCTCGCCGGACAGTTTGATGAGGATGCGTTTGAATTTTGGTTTCGTGGATGACTTCATGACGAGGTGGATTCTGACCAGCGGAACCGGCGGCGTCAAACCAAAGCCGGATCGTAGGCGCGGGCAGCGGCGACGCCCCGTCGCCGGAGGGTGAAGGCGACCCCCTCTCGTATTTTTCCCGATCACCGCTCGCGGGCAGCAACCGCCCGGCGGCGGCGCCAGCGCGAACCTCAGGCCGCGCCTCCACAAAAAAAGCCGGGCGACCCTGGCGGGCGGCCCGGCTTGGGAAACAAATCGCGGCTACGCGGTGGCGCTTTCGCCGACCTGCAGGCGGATGAAGCGGCGGATGGTGATCTCGTCGCCCAGCGTCTTGGCCACGGCGGCGACATGGGCCTTGACGGTGAGATCGGGGTTCTTCACGAAGCCTTGTTCGAGCAGACAGATGCCTTGGTAAAACTTCTCGAGCTTGCCTTCGACAATTTTGACCATGGCCTGCGCCGGCTTGTTTTTTACCGCGTCCGAGGTGGAGGCGATTTCGCGTTCCCTCGCGACCAGATCGGCCGGGACTTCTTCGCGCGCCACGGCGGTCGGATGGGCAGCGGCGATTTGCAGCGTGATGTCGCGGACGATCTGCTTGAAATCATCGTTCGTGGTCGTGGCTTCCTTGCCTGCGCCGACTTCGACGAGCACGCCGACTTTCGCGCCGGTGTGGATGTAGGCGGCGACGAGGCCGTTGCCGGCCACTGCCACGCGCTGATGGCGGCCGATCTTGATGTTCTCGCCGATCTTGGTGACGGCGGCGACGCGGTCCGCCTCGAGATCGGCGGAGGGATTGGCGGCAAGTTTCTTCGCCACGTCGGCGCAGAAGGCCAGGAAGCTTTCGTTGCGGGCGACGAAATCAGTCTCGCAGTTCACTTCGAGAATGAGGCCGAGCTTGGCGCCGGGCGCGATGTAGGCGTGGATGACGCCTTCGCGCGCATCGCGGCCGCCCTTTTTCACGGCGGTGGCGGCGCCTTTTTTGCGGAGCCAGTCGAGCGCAACTTCAAAGTTGCCGTTGGTTTCAGTGAGCGCCTTCTTGCAGTCCATCAGGCCGGCCCCCGAGGTTTCGCGCAGTTTGCCGACGGCGGCAGCGGTAATTTCAGCCATACGAATTTGTTCTTGGTTGGGAGTTGAAAGTGGAAGGTGAAAATGCGGAGTGCGCCGCCATGGGCCGGCGCGCTCCGCTGAAAACACTAAGCCGTCGTGCTGCCTTCGGCGGCGGGGGCTTCGGGAGCGGCGGGTGCGGCTTCGGCAACCGGGGCTTCGGGGGCGGCGTCTTCGGTCTTGCGACGGGCGAATTTGCTCTCGTACTCGGCGCGGGCCTGGGTGATGGTCTGGACCACGGTGGTCAGAATCACGCGCACAGAACGGATGGCGTCGTCGTTGGCCGGGATCGGGTAATCAACCAGGTCGGGATCGCAATTAGTGTCCACGATGGCGACGATGGGGATGCCGAGACGGCGGCCTTCGGCCACGGCGTTGTGCTCGCGCTTGATGTCCACGATAAACATGACGGCGGGGAATTTTTCCAGCGAGCGGATGCCGTCAAAGTATTTGATCTGCCGGGCGTGTTCGCGGCGGATCATGGACTGCTCCTGCTTGACGTATTCGTTGATCGAGCCGTCGGCCTCCATTTTCTCGATCTGCTTCATGCGGGCGATGGATTTTTTGACGGTCTGAAAATTGGTGAGCGTGCCGCCGAGCCAGCGTTCGGTGACGAAATGCTGGCCGCAGGTCATGGCCGCCTCCTTCACGGCCTCCTGGGCCTGCTTCTTGGTGCCGACGAAGAGCACCTGGCCGCCTTTGCGGACGGTGCCGGCCAGATATTCGCAGGCCGCGTCCAACTGGACGACGGACTTACTGAGATCGATGATGTGAATGCCGTTGCGCGCGTCGAAGATGAACGGCTTCATCTTGGGGTTCCACCGCTTGGTCTGGTGACCAAAATGCACGCCCGCTTCCAACAGTTCCTTTACGCCAATGCTGATCATACTTTTGTTTTTTCCATGGTTCAGAGTCCGCCGGTGTCCGGCCGACCATCCCGCGGAACACGGGATTGTATTTAGTGTTATGGTGGCCGCCGCCGCCCGCACGGGCGCCGGCAAATTTAAGGCCGTTTTCCCTTTTCGCGCGCCGGCCCGATGAAGCCGATCCCCTCGAAAAGGGAGGGCAAACTAGCAAGCGGCGGGGGCATGGCAATCCTTTAATTCCGCAATTTCGGCGGTCCGCCGCAACCCTCGTTCCTCGAAACTCTCCCGCTCCGTCGTGGCAGCTTTCGGGAGAAAGCCCCATTTCTTTGAAAAAGCAGGGAGGCGGCTCTCGGCCGAGGAGCCGCTACGCGATAATGTCGCGCAGCACATGACCGCCGACGTCCGTCAACCGGAAGTCGCGGCCGTTGAAACGATAGGTGAGCTTCTCGTGATCCAGTCCCATGAGGTGCAGAATGGTCGCGTGCAGGTCGTTCGCATGGACCTTGTTTTCGACCGCCTTGTAGCCGAACTCGTCGGTCGCACCGTAGTGAAATCCGCCGCCGCGGGTGCCGCCGCCCGCCATCCAGATGGTGAAGGCATGGGGATTGTGGTCGCGGCCACGCGTGCCCTGCGAATCGCTCGTGCGGCCAAACTCGCCGCCCCAGATCACGAGAGTCGAGTCGAGGAGGCCGCGAGCTTTCAAATCAGCCAGCAGCGCGGCGGCGGGCTGGTCGGTCGCGGCGGCGCACGAGCGGTGGTTCGTCTCGATGTTGTCGTGGCCGTCCCAGGGCACGTCGTCCACCGAGCCGTCGCCGCTGGTGCCGCGGCCGGCAAAAATCTGGATGTAACGGACGCCCCGCTCGATCAGGCGGCGCGCGAGGAGGCACTGGCGGCCAAACGTCTCGGTGGTCTTGTTGCCGAGGCCGTAGAGTTTTTTCGTCGCCTCGCTTTCGCCCTGGTAGTCGAGGGCCTCGGGCGCGGCGGTCTGCATGCGGTAGGCCAGCTCGAAGCTGTTGATGCGCGCGGCGAGATCCGCCTGGCTGGGGCGGGCCTGCGCGTGAGTGCTGTTCACGTCGCGCAGCAACTCGAGCGCGGCCCGCTGCTGTTCGTCTGTCTCCTCCTTCGCCCGCACCAGATTGTCGATCGTCTCCTTCCGGCGAGCATCGAGCGCGAGGGCCTGGTACGTTTTCGGCAGGAAGCCCGCTGACCAGATCTGGTCGTCACCGCGGGGTTTGCGGTCGTGCATCACGACGAAGGCCGGGAGGTTCTGATTTTCCGACCCCAAGCCATACGTGATCCATGCGCCCGCACTGGGCCGGCCGGGAATATTGGTGCCGCACATGAGTTCGATGGCGGCCGGGGCGTGGTTGTTCCCTTTGACGAAGCAGGAATGAATGAAGGTCATGTCGTCCACATGCCGCGCCAGGTTGGGCAGAATGTCCGAGACCCAGGTGCCGCTCTGGCCATGCTGGTTCCAGCCGAAGGGGGACTTGAGGATTTTGCCGCTGGTCTTGAAAAAACCGGTTTTCGGATCGTTGCCCGGCAGCACCTCGCCGTTGCGCTTCTGCAGCTCCGGCTTGTAGTCAAACGTGTCCATGTGCGAAGGCGCGCCCGTCATGAAGAGCCAGATGACGGCCTTGGCGCGCGGGGCGAACCCCGGAGGGCGGGCCAGCAGCGGGTTGACAGCGCTGGCGGTGCTGGCGGCGCGGGTCTGTTCATTCAGCATCGACGCGAGCGCGACCGATCCAAAGCCGTGACCGAGCTGCTGGAGAAACTTGCGGCGCGTGGGGAGAATGAGTTCTCCAGGGGTGTGATGGTTGAACATGGTGGGTGGGTTTTGAAATTTGAACGGTGGTTCGTCCTAATCAATGTAGATAAACTCGCTGCTCGCAAGGGCCACGAGGCAGGTCGCAGCCAAAGCTTTCTCGACGGCCGCGGCGGCGAGCTTGGGATCGGCCGCGCCCAGCAGTTCCTTTTGCCTAGAAAAATATCCGCCGAACTTCGCGCGCTCCGCGTCCGTGGGCGGCCGCGAGAAGGCGATCTGGAAAACCTGGTCGATTGCGGCCTCCGGCGTGGCACCTTTGACCAGCGCGCGTTTGGCAAGGCGGGCGGCGATGTCGCGCACGAACGGGGAATTCAGCAGCGTGAGCGCCTGGCTCGGCAGCGTGGTCGCGCCGCGATCACCGATGCTGCGGGTGGCGTCCGGCGCGTCGAAGAGGGTCAGGAAGGGAATGAGTTCGCTCCGCCGGACGCGTAGGTAAACACTGCGGCGCGGCGATTCGACGGTGTTCTCGGCCGGCCCATACATTTTCGGGTCGAGCTTTTCGCCGACGCTGAGAAGCGCGTCGCGGATGGCCTCCGCTTCCAGGCGCTGTGCCGGCTGCTGCCAGAGAAGTTTGTTGTCGGGATCGCGCTGCTGGTTTTGAGCATTCGCTTCGGCGCCCTGCTGATAGGCGGCGGTCAGCATCAGCAGACGATGCAGCGGCTTCAGCTTCCAGCCGCCACGGATGAATTCGCCGGCAAGATGATCGAGCAGTTCCGGGTGGGTCGGCGCGGCGCCTTGTGCTCCGAAATCGTTCGAGGTGGCGACGATCCCACGCCCGAAATGATGCTTCCAGACGCGGTTCACGAGGACCCGCGCGAGCAGATGGCCGGCTCCGCCCTCGGCGTCGGCCAGCCAGTCCCCGAGCGCGAGGCGCGGATCGCGCTCCGGCGGCGCGAGCCAGCGGCCTGGTTCCTTCGTGGCGAGCACCTGGATGAATCCGGGGGCGGCCTTGCCCTCCTTGCTGTCCACCTCGCCGCGTCGGAGCAGGAACACATCCCGCCCGCCGCCGACGGCGGTATAGACTTCGGTCAGCTTCGGCTGCGGCACCTTGCGCGCGTGGTCTCCGACCGCGTTGAGAACCTTCTTGGTCGGCTCGTCGAGGCGGCTGAACCAGCGCACCGCATCGGACCGGTGGGCTTCGACCAGCTTCCCATCGAGCAAGGCCCGCAATTCCCGCGCGTGCTGAAAGTCCGTCCCGCCAGCAAAAATATCGGAACCCTCCGCCGGCTTTCCGGCGGCGTCGTTCGTGGGCGCGGGCATTGGTCCGGTGGACAGCGCCAGCCGCAGCCGCCCGATCACATCGGTCCGAAAATCGGCGCGGAAGGTCAGGACCGTGCCGCCCTCGAACCCGGCAAAACCGCCGGCGATCACAAAGACCGCGCTGTTCTCGACGCCCGGCTTGTCCTTGGCCCGCCAGCCCGTGGCCGGTTTGCCATCGACGGCGTTGGCGATGGGCATTTCCTTTTCCGCAAAGCGCGCCTGGCCGGCGGTCAGCTTGAGCTTCACGGACGCGGACTTGTCTCCCGCTTTTAAAGGCGAGGCGGTGACGCTGAATTCCGTGAGGTTAAAACTGCCGTCATCCGCGAGACCGGGGCCGGATTTCGGAAGCTTCTTGTCGGCGAGCGCATCAAGGCGCACGGCGGCGAGGTTCGTTTGCAAGGTGTGGGCGATAACCGTGTAGGAGAGGTTGTCCGGATCGTCCTTGCCCGGCGCCGAGGCGGGACGTTTCGGGTCCGCCTTGGACCGCGCGACAAAGGCGACCACCCCGTCGGGCCTTGGCTCGATCTCTACTTGCTGGCCGCTCGCCTCGATCACTTCAAGCGTCTGCCAGCGCGGTGCGGGAGCGGGCTTCTTGGCCCGCTCCTTCTCGCTCCATTTCTCCAGGCGGTCGGGCAGTTGATTCGTCTCGTACTTCCGCAGCGCCACCACCAATGACTCCAGCGTCGTCCGATGCGCCTCAATTTCCGCCTTCGGCACGACGGGATCCGGGGCGAGTTGCTGGGTGCCATGCACGGTTTTGGCGAAAGCCGCCGCGAGGGCGTAGTAGTCGGTCTGCGGGATCGGGTCATACTTGTGGTCGTGGCAGCGCACACATTCCACCGTCAGGCCGAGCATCGAACTGCCGATGGTCGAGAGCATGTCGTCGAGCTGATCGTAGCGGATGCGCTCCTCGGTTTTCGCCGTGAGCTGGCCGGGATATGGCCCGGCCACGAGGAAACCCGTCGCCGCCGCGCCTTCGTACTTGCCGGGCGCGATCTTGTCGCCCGCCAACTGCCAGCGGATGAAATCGCTGTAGGCCATGTCGTCGTTCAGCGCGCGAATGACCCAGTTGCGGTAGTGATAAGCGCCGTTCCGGTAGCCGTCGAATTCGTAGCCGCCGCTCTCCGCGTAGCGCACTAGGTCCAGCCAGTGCCGGCCCCAGCGTTCCCCATAGCGGGGGCTGGCGAGCAGGCGGTCCACGAGTTTGGCAAACGCGTCGGACGACTGGTCTTTCAGAAATTCATCCAGCTCCTCCGGCGAAGGAGGAAGTCCCGTGAGATCGAAATACGCGCGGCGGGCGAGCTTGGCCCGGCTCACCGGCGCGGACGGAGTCACGCCCGCCGCCTCCTGCTTCGCGAGAACGAAACGGTCCACCGGGGTGCGCGCCCAGGCAGTGTTCTTCACGGCGGGTGGAGCGACGCGGGCGAGCGGTTTGAACGACCGAAACTCGCGACCCTGCGCCAAATTGATTTCGCGTTTCGCGCTGCCCTTCGGCCCGGACCGCGGATCCGGCGCGCCCAGCTCGACCCATTTGCCGAAATCCGCGATGACGGGATCGGGGAGCTTGTGCTTGGGCGGCATCTCCAGATCGGGGCTGCTCCAGCGCACCGCTTTGACCAGCAGGCTGGCGTCCGGCTTGCCCGGCACCACCGACGGCCCGGTGTCGCCACCCGCCAGGACGCCTTCGCGGGTGTCGAGAAAAAGTCCACCCTTGAGTTTGCCCTGATCCTTCGCGGCCTGAGAGTGGCACTTGTAGCAGGACTCCGCGAGCACCGGCCGGATTTTCTTTTCAAAGAAGGCGATCCCTTCCGGTGAGGGCGTCGCCGGTTCCGCCGCAAAAAACGCCGGAGCGGCCAGCAGGGCGATCCACGCCGTTGCGGAGAAGGTGCGGCGGGCAAGCCGTCCCCAGTTCGTTTTCAAATCAGTTGTCTTTGCCATACTCGGATGTTCTTCAAGACCGTTTCACTTTTGGCGCGTCAGACCAAGTTGCGCCCAGCCCGGGAAAAGGCAAGCGAGCCGTAAACGTAGCGAACTCCAGCGGCCTGACAATCCATTAACCCCTCTATTTCAGGGGCTTTTTCCAGATCGGCACCACACGCTTCATCTCGTCGATGAGCCACTGGCAGGCCGCGAACGCCTCGCCCCGGTGCGGTGTGACGACCTCGACCCAGAGCGACGACTCGTTCACCCGCACCACGCCCAGACGGTGAACCAGCCGCACGGATTCAACCGGCCAGCGCTTCTCCATCTCGTCAAACAAGAGCGCGAACTGGTGCTCGACCATCTTGTGAAACGCCTCGTACTCGATGGCCGCGATGGTTTTGTCCTCCTCCTGGCCGCGCACCACCCCGGCAAAATAAACCGCTGCGCCCATCCCGTGCGACATCGTCCGACGCGCGAGCAGCGCCGTCTCGTCAATCGACTCGGTGGTGATAATCAGTTCCCGTTTCATGCGCGATTCGTCATTTGGAATTTCTCACCCGCCCTGCACCGGCGGAAACAGCGACACTTCATCGCCCTCCTTCAGCACATGGCTGCGCGGCTGATAATCCACGCCCACCGCGATGAGCGTGGAGTTGCGCATCGGTACGAGCCTGGGAAAGCGCGCGTGCAACTGCTGCAACAGCGACTCAATCGTCGCGCCCGCCGGCAGCTTCTCGACCGCCTGCGCGCAGCCGGTCAGGTCTTTGCAGTAGGAATAAAATTGGACGGTGACAGTCATGTTGCGGATGATGCGTGGTGCGTGAATTTTCTTCTGACGCACCATGCACCACGTCTCACGTCCTGTAAATCTCCGGCTTGAGCACGCCGACGAACGGCAGATTGCGATACCGCTCCGCGTAGTCCAGCCCGTAGCCGACCACGAACAGGTCGGGAATCTGAAACCCGACGTAATCTGCCCGGACCTTTTCCGAGCGGCGCGCCTTCTTCTCCAGCAGCACGCACGTCTTGAGACGGCGCGGTTTCAGCAGGCGCAGTTTTTCCGTCACGCGCCGGATGGTTTTCCCCGTGTCGAGAATGTCATCCACCAGCAGCACGTCGCGCCCGCGCACGTCGAACTTCAGCTCCTTGGTGAAAACTAGTTCGCCCGCCTCCGTGCCGGAGCCGTAGCTGGAGACGCCGATGAAATCGAGGCGCAACGGCAGCTCCAGGTGCCGGATCAAGTCCGCGAGAAACATCACCGTCCCGCTCAGGAGCGAGACGACGACCAGTTCGCGCCCGGCGAAATCGCGTTGCAATTCCGCCGTGAGCGCGCGCACCCGCCGGGCGATCTGCTCCTCGGTGATGAGCACGCGCGCCAGTTCGCCGCGCCAGCGCGCCGGCGGGAGAATCTTTTTTGCCGCAGCCATTTCAGCAATAATGATGATCCAGCCGCCCGAAAATGAACAGCCCTTCGTTCACATAGCGCGGGGCGCTGACCGGACGACGGCGTGAAACTGGCCGCCACGCCTCCCCCCTTTTGCCGCTTTGCGCCTTCGCGTCTTTGCGTTAGAAATCTGCGCGCATGTCAGACGACACACCGAAACTCCGCATGGCCCCGGGCGAAAGCACGGAGGAGCTGGCGCGGCGCGTGGAGCGCGAAAACCTTTCCGTCACCCGGCAGCGCGAAAACCTGCTCGAACAGGAGACGCTCGCGCCGTGCCGCGTCGGCTCGGTGCCGTATCTCAACGCCGTGCCGCTCACGCGCGGCCTGGAGGACGAGATCGTTTTCGCCCCACCCGCGCTGCTCGCAGAAAAACTCCGGCGCAACGAGCTCGACGCCGCGCTCGTCAGCGTCACCGAGGTGCTGCTCCATGATCTTTACGAGGTGCTCGACGGCGTGGCGGTCGCTTCGCTCGGCGAGGTGAAGAGCGTTTTTCTCGCGCACCGCGCGCCGCTCGGAACACTGACGGAAATTTTCTGCGACACCGCCTCGCTCACCAGTGTCAACCTGCTCAAAGTCCTGCTGGCGGAGCGCGGCCTGCATCCGAAGTTTTCCCCGCTCGACAGCTACGCCAGGGCCGGAAGCCACGAGGCCGTGCTGTTGATCGGCGATCGGGCGATTGATTTTCTCCGGGCACCGCACACGCACGAGATCTGGGACCTCGGCGCGGCGTGGTTCGAACTCACGCAGTTGCCGTTTGTATATGCAGTCTGGGCATTGCGGCGCGGGCTAGAAAGCAGGGAGCTGCGCCGGCAGTTGCGCGAGGCCAAGGCGTTCGGGCTGGACACGCTGGACTCGATCATCAGTAGCCGGACGGAGTTTGATCTGGAGTTCCGGAAGGATTATCTCGGCTGGCACATTCATTACCACCTGGGCGCGGATGAGAAGCGCGGACTGCAAAAGTTCATCGGGCTGCTCCGCAAGCACGGCTTGGGGCCGGTGTATGAGCCGAGGTTTGTGTGATGCAGTTTGCCCGGCCACAATGAAGGCGAAAAGGCGCAAAAAGTTTTTCGGGCGAGACGCCCAGGGACGCAGCCGGGACGGCTGCGCCACTATTTCGGCGGGGCTCCGACGCACCACAGGCTTTTGTGCGTGCGGATGAACAGCTCGCCGTCGGAAACGGCCAGCGAGGAGTTCGATGTTTCACCGAGCGGATTGACGCCGAGCAGTTCAAATTTCGGACTAGCCTTGACGACGAACGTGTCGCCGCCCTGGTTGATGACGTAAAGTTTTCCCTCGGCCAAAACCATCGAGGACCAGCTGCTGTTCTTCGGACCGGGGCCGGCGAGGCGTTCTTCCCACAGCACTTTGCCGGTCGTCAGTTCGATGCACTCGGCCACACCGGGATCGTTCAGGATGTAGATGTGCCCCTCGCTGATCACTCCGGAGCCGATGCGTTGTTTGGTTTTTGGTTTGAGCCAGAGACGGTGCGAGCCGGTCACGTCGCCGGAGCCGCCGCTTTTCACGGCGAGCGCGTCGCCGTTGTATCCGCCCATCGCCACGATCACACCCTCGGCGAAGAGGGGCGAGGTGTACACGAGCGGATTCAAGCCGCGGCAGGTCCAGAGTTCCTTTCCAGTCTTCGGATCAAGCGCGGCGACGCGGCGCGGCCAGCTCTGGATCAGTTCGTCGTGGCCGCCGGTCTGGATGAGGAGCGGCGTGCTCCAGGAGCCAATCCATTGGTCGCCGGAGTCGCCCGGTTTAGTCTGGCCGGAATGGCCGCCCGGCTCGTCCACCTGCCAGACCGTCGCGCCGGTCTTTTTGTTGAGCGCGATGAGAAAGCTGCGTTCGCCGGGGCCGAAGTTCAAAATGCACAGATCACCATGCAGCACGGGCGCAGCCCCGTAGCCCCAGATGTGAACCTGTTTTCCCAGGTCGCGTCTCCAAAGGAGTTTTCCCTGGAAGTCGTGGCAGAGAATCCCCGCCGAGCCGAACGCGGAGATGACGCACTCGCCGTCGGTCACGGGTGAAGACGAGCCCAACGGGTTCGTGCCGTGCGTCAGCTCCTTCTCCGCGTGGTTCGTGCCGGACTGCCAGAGGACTTTGCCATCGGCGCGGTCGAGGCACATCACGGTGCGGTTCTGGCCGAGCGCTTGGGTGACGAAGACGCGCGAGCCCCAGACGATGGGGGTGGAGTTGCCGCGTTCGGGCAACGGCGTGCTCCAGCGAATTTGGTTAGTGGGGCTCCAGCGGAGCGGAAGATTTTTTTCGGTCGAGACGCCGTTGCCGTCCGGGCCGCGCCACGCGGGCCAGTTGCCGGCGTGGAGGCCGGAGGAGAAACAGAAGGCCAGGCAGACGATGACGGGTGCTTTCATGCCACGAGTGTAGCCAGTCAGCGGGGCAAGTCGAACGGGGAGTTGGGCCGGAGCGGAGGGCCCGAGACGGTCGCGAAACTCGATGACTTCTTCCTCTCCCCATGAAGAACGAAAGGGGAGAGGATTGAGGTGAGGGGAAGGCTGAAGAAAAACGCGCCTCCTCACCCGGCCCTCTCCTCCATCCGATGGAGGAGAGGGAGAAAACTTCGCAGCCCGTAGTTTTGACCGTCTCGCCTGCAGACCGCTACTTCCTGGCGAAAATGCGGTTGGCTTCCTCCAGCGTTTCCTTGCTGCCGATGTCGAACCAGAGGCCGGGCACGCGCCAGGTGTAAAAAGGAATGCGCGGGTAGAGCCATTGCACCAGCCGGCCGGGCTGGTCGGGGTTGTTGCCTTCGGTCACGTATTGCTTAATGAGCGGAAGCACGGCCCTGGGATAATAATAAAGCGCGATACCGGTGACGGTGCTTTGCGGCTGCTGCGGTTTTTCCTCGAAGAAGGTGATGCGTCCGTCGCCGTCCATGGTGATGGCGTTGTATTTTTTTATCTCCTCCAGGTTGCCCACGTCATAGACGGCGAGGACGGGTGCGTTTTTCGCGCGGCAGACTTTTCCAAACTCCGCGAGGCTCACGTTGAACAAATTATCGCCGGCCACCACGATCACATCGTCGTCAATTTTTTCGCGGGTCAGGACGAGGTGCAGGTCGCCGATGGCGCCAAGCTTGTTCGTGTCATCGGTGGAATGGTCGTTGATGATGGTGAAGTTCAGCTTCGCCTTGGTGGCGCGATAGTGGTCGGCCCATTTCTGGAAATGGCCGGCGAATTTTTCGTTGGTGACGACGCAGATGCCGTCGATGCCGTCGATGGGCGCGAGGTTGTCGATGACGTGCTCGATCATCGGCTGGCCGGCGATATCGAGGAGCGGCTTGGGCTGGTGGAGGGTGAGCGGGTAGAGGCGGGTGGCGTAGCCAGCCGCGAGGATGATGACCTTCATTTTTTCGTTTCGTTCTCGAACAGACCGGGCGCGGACCGGCGGGCCAGTTGCTCGGAGCGGGCGAGAATTTCCGCAGCGGACTCGGACTTCAAGGCAAAAGCGGCGAGTTCCTTGCAGTCGCTGAATTTCAGCCGGCGGATGAGATGTTTGATGCGCGGCACGAGCGACGGGGCGGCACTCAATTCATCGACGCCCAGCCCGAGCAACAACGGCGTGAGCACCGGCTCGCCGGCCATCTCGCCGCAGACGCCCGTCCAGATGCCGCGCGCGCGCCCGGCGTCGGCGGTCATCTTGATCAGGCGCACGATGGCGGGATGAGTCGGCTCGTAGAGGTGGGCGATTTTTTCGTTTAAGCGGTCCACGGCGAGCGTGTATTGGATGAGGTCGTTCGTGCCGATGCTGAAAAATTTCACGCGTTTGGCGAGTGCGCCGGCGGCGAGGACGGCGGAGGGGATCTCGATCATCGCACCGATTTCCAACTGGGCGGCGCAGGGAATGCCTTCGGCGCGCAGCTCGGCGCGGCAGGTTTCGACGAGCGCGTTGGCCTGGTTCAACTCGTCGAGACCGGAGATCATCGGGTACATCAGCTTGATGTTGCCTTCGACGGCGGCGCGGAGGATGGCGCGGAGCTGATGGCGGAAAATTTCCTTTTCCTGGAGGCAATAACGGATTGCGCGCCAGCCGAGAAAGGGGTTCATCTCCTGCGGAATCTGCAGGTGAGAAAGAAATTTGTCCCCGCCCAAATCGAGGGTGCGGATGATGACCGCACTCGGTTTCAGCGCGGTGGCGATCTGGCGGTAGGCCTGGTACTGCTCCTCCTCGGTGGGCAGGCTGTCGCGGTTGATGAACAGATATTCGGTGCGGAAGAGGCCGACGCCCTCGGCGCCGCTGGCCAGCACGGCCTCGGCATCCGCAGCCTGCTCGATGTTCGCGGAGAGCGTGAAGCGCACGCCGTCAAGGGTGACGGCGGGCTGGTCGTAGGCGTCACGGAGTTTTTCCTCGAGGGAAACCTGCTTGCGGACGAGCTGGCCGTACTCGAAGAGCGTCTGGTCGGTGGGGTTGAGGACGAGTTGGCCGTTGTAGCCGTCGAGCAGGGCGTATTGGCCGGTGTGCAACTGCCGGCTGGCGTCACCCAGGCCGACGATGGCCGGGATGCGGAGCGAGCGGGCCATGATCGCGGTGTGCGAAGTCTTGCTGCCGACGTCGGTGGCGAAGCCGAGGACCACTTTCTTGTCGAGCACGGCGGTGCGCGAGGGGGTGAGATCGTGGCTGATGATGATGCATGGCTCCTGGAGATGGCGCAGGTCGATCTCCTCGCGGCGGCCGAGGAGGTTTTGCAGGATGCGCTCGGAGACGTCGCGCATGTCGGCGGCGCGTTCGCGGAGGTATTCGTCGGCGATGGCGGCGAGGGTGGCGGAGTATTTTTCGGCGACCTGGTGGAAGGCGTATTCGGCGGTGACCTTTTCCCGGTGGATGAACTTCGTCACCTCGTCGATCAGCGTCGGGTCTTCGAGGACGAGCAGGTGCGCGTCGAAAATGCTGGCGTCCTGCGCGCCCATGCCCTGACTGACCTTGCCCTGGACCTCGAGAATCTGGTGGCGGGTCTCGGTGAGGGCCTGCTCGAACCGGCGCAATTGCCCGGGCAGTTCCGCCTCGGAGAGTTCGCGGCGGGGGATGGAGGTGTCATCGGGCCGGTCGAGGACAAGGATTTTTCCACGGCAGACGCCGGCGGAGACGGGGATTCCCCGCAGCACCTTCTCCCCGTCGTGAGCAACGTCTGCCATGGGCTATCCTTAACGGCGCGGGGGAAGTTTGAAAAGCAATTCTTGGACGGAAGTTGCGCCGCGAAACACCGGGCGGCGGCGGGCCTTCCGTCTGAAGATTTTTCCTTTGGGAGTGCCAAGGCCGGGGCTGGGAACTAGGATTCTTTTCGATGAACGCGAAAGTTTGCGCGCACCAGCGCCTGCCCGCGCTGACCAAACTCTAGGTCGCCGTCAAGCAGGCGAAGATTAACCCCTACACCATGTCGCTGACCATGCGCGGCTTGGCACTGACGGAGCCGGCCCGGGGAAAATGCGTCTCGTTCGCCGAGCTGTACGTGAACTTCCAGCTCTCCTCGATTTTTCACCGCGCCTGGGTCTTCAAGGAAATCAGCCTCCGCGAGCCTTTCCCCCCAGGTCACGCTCCGCGCCGCTGTCGCCCGAAGATTACACCCGCCTCGTCAAACGCGCCGATGCGCGGGCCTTCGGCACCAATCTACCGCCCCTGCTCGCCGGCAGCAATGCGACGGTCGCCGCGGGCGGCGCAAATTCGCCAACCCAGCCCGACCACCGCCCGCGCCCGATCTCTCCGGCCACACCCTGGCCGACCTGGAAGCCGGACTACTCGGCCAGATCACCGTCACGGAAAATGAACTGCGCGCCTTGATGCAGGAATGGGCACGCACGGTGGAGGCGTATTTGTTAATTTTTAAAGACTGAAAAGGTGACCGCCGAACGATTGTTTTTGATCGCGCCCAAGCCGTTGGACGCCTACTTCAAAGGGGAAAACCGCGTGAACCTCTCGCTGAACTAACATCCTGGGAGCGCTGGCGTCTCGCCGGCGAGTTGGTTTACTGCCCCACGAACAGGCCGGCGAGCCGCCAGCGCCCCCCGGTTTCCGTCGAGGAACCCGGTCAAGATGCACTCCGAAGGCGCGCGGGAAACGAAGCACGCTGGCTCGACTGGAGTTCATACAGCAGGGTGATCAGGCGCGAGTTGCCGGAACGGATCCGTCCGCGCGCCCGCACGGGCAGCTCGAAGTTGTTTTCCATTTCCCACTTCACCGGAAGCGGCCTGATGGGCGGTGCGGGTTTTGTTTTCATGCGAGTCAATCTGCGACGGGTTGGCCACGCGCGCGCCCTGTCATCTACTTCGACAGGCTGCGCCGGAAAGTTGACGTGACTTCCAAAAATATTTCTAGCGTCCCGCTCCCCCTTTGCCCAAAGTCCCGGCGTAAATTTTGCGGGTCCGCCCGCCAACCATGAAAGCAAAGATCATCATCACCCCGAAGAAAGCCGTGCTTGATCCGCAGGGCAAAACCGTCCAGACCGCCCTCGAACACATGGGCTACACCGGCGTCACCGGCGTCCACATCGGCAAATACATCGAGATCGACCTCGCCCCCGGTACGGACCAGGCGGCAGCGGAAAAGGCCATCAACGACGCGGCGCACCGGCTGTTGAGCAATCCGGTGATTGAGGACTACCGCCTCGAGATTGAATGAGCTTTCCGCGAGTCAGTTTGAAAGTGGGAAAGTGGAAAAGTGAGCAG
>CANMZY010000032.1:0-15893 GCA_947502425.1 Verrucomicrobiales bacterium | reverse complement strand
TCCCGATTGCCAAGATCGCCGCGAAGCTGGCCGTCGGCTACCTGCTCGACGAACTCAAGAACGACATCACGCGCGTAACGCCCGCGAGCTTCGAGCCGAGCATTGATTACGTCGTCACCAAGATCCCGCGCTTTGCCTTCGAGAAATTCCCGCAAGCCGACCCCACGCTCACCACGCAGATGAAGAGCGTGGGCGAAGCGATGGCCATCGGCCGCACGTTCAAGGAAAGCCTGCAAAAATGCCTGCGCTCGCTGGAGATCGGCCGCAGCGGCTTGGGTGGCGACGGCAAGCCGTGGCGCATCGGCACGGAAGTCTATGGCGACCGCGACATCCTCCCGCGCGACGTCATCAGCCGCAAACTGAGCGTACCCAACGCCGAGCGCATCTTCTTCATCCGCCACGCCCTGCGCGCCGGCTTCACCATCGAGGAGATTTTCAACCTCACCAAGATTGACCGGTGGTTTCTGGTGCAGATCAAAGAGATCGTGGACTTTGAGGAAGTGCTGGCGGGGGCGAAGAACTAGAAATGTTTATGGCACGAACCAAAGGGCAGGCAGAATTCGTTCAGTGGTTCGGTCCATTGCTGGACGCTTTGAGGGGAATGGGCGGCTCAGCCAAACCTCGAGAATGCTCTGACTGGATCGCTGAAAGCCTGAACCTGCCTGAGTCGGTGGTAGAGTCCCGCATCAAGTCGGGCGCGGAGAAATTTCACAACCAAGTCCAGTGGGCGCGCCAATACTTGGCGTGGGAAGGCCTGCTGGATTCACCTCGTCGAGGGCTCTGGACGCTCACGCAGAAAGGTTCAGCCACCCATCTTTCGGCAGCGGACAGCCGTCAACTCTTCCTCAAGTGGGTTGGAATTCATGCGGCAAGAAGGGAGGCAAAGCCTGCGAAGCCCAGCGAAGTAGCACCGGTCGCTCTCGGTGTAGAGCTGCCCGAGGAGGAGGAGGAAAACGAGTTGCTCGAAGTTCTTCAGTCACTCTCCCCCGAGGGCTTTGAGCGCCTCTGCATGCGCCTGCTACGCGAATACGGTTTGGAGAAGGTGGTTGTCACGGGCAAGAGCCATGACGGCGGCATTGATGGCATGGGCTTTTTGCGCCTGAACACTTTCGTGACCATGAAGGTGCTCTTCCAGTGCAAGCGGGTGCGGAAAGGAGTCAGCCGTGCTCAAGTCGGTGACTTTCGGAACGCCGTAATGGGCCGAGCTGACAAAGGAATTCTGCTCACCACCGGGTGGTTCAGTTCGGATGCAGAAAAGGAAGCCAACCGCGAAGGTGTAATCCCGATTGAGATGGTAGATGGCGAGCGGTTGGTGGAACTATTCGAGACCAAGCAACTTGGCCTGCGGCGCAAAGAGGTTTTCGAGGTGGATCACGCGTTCTTCGAGCAGTTCCGTTGAGCGGGAACGCTCTGTTTCCGCAGCTCCGTCAGGAGCGAAATCTTTGTAGCCACCCATACCACCAAATTCCCCAGCCCCGTCTGGGCGGCATATTCCGCTCCTGACGGAGCTTGAATTCATTTCCACCGCGGATTCTACAATGATGTCGCCCCGCCGGGGCTGGCGCGGGTTTTAACGCAAGGGCGCAAAGGCGCAGAGACGCCAAGCGGAATTATTTTTCTTTGCGCCTTCGCGTCTTTGCGCCTTTGCGCCTTTGCGTTGAATTCGGATTCCCCCGCCAAACTCGCCGTCGGCTACCTGCTCGACGAACTCAAGAACGACATCACGCGCGAAACCCCCGCGAGCTTCGAGCCGAGCATTGATTACGTCGTCACCAAGATACCGCGCTTTGCCTTCGAGAAATTTCCGCAAGCCGACCCCGCGCTCACCACGCAGATGAAAAGCGTGGGCGAAGCGATGGCCATCGGCCGCACGTTTAAGGAAAGCCTGCAAAAATGCCTCCGCTCGCTGGAGATCGGCCGCAGCGGCAAACCTTGGCGCATCGGCACGGAAGTCTATGGCGACCGCGACCTCCTCCCGCGCAGAGTTCACGCTGCCGTTTCCAAGACAATCTTCGGATGCTTCGCCGCAATCTTCAGCAGCACCTTGGCCGGGCCAGCGGGTTTGCGCCGTCCCTGTTCCCAGTTTTGCAGCGTATCCTCACTGATGCCGAGCAACCGGGCAAACTTGATTTGCGGCAGACCGAGCTTGGCGCGTAATCGCACCACGTCGTTGGCGGTCTTGACCTCGAATTTGCGCGAAGGCTTGGCCTCACCACGTTCGAGGGCGGCGGCTTGGTTCACGCTTTGCAGCAGTTCGTCAAACAGTTCTTTTTTCATAATCAAATCTCCAGCGCTTTCCGAAGTTGTTTTACTTGATCCGCACTCAGATCGTCCTGCTCGCTCTTCGGATAAACGAGCAGCATCGAGATGCGGTCTTTGGCGACCCACCAGTAGTAAATCAGCCGCAAGCCGCCACGCTTGCCATGCCCCGCCGCCCGCCCAGCGGATTTTCCTCATTCCGCCCGAACCGGGCATCACCTTTCCGGCGTCAGGATGTCGCGCCAGATACGTTTGCAGCGCCGAATACCGCTCATCATCCATGAGTTGCAGGACGCGCTTGGTGAAGATCGGTGTTTCGACAAAGACCAGGCGCCAGAGACTACGCCAAAGGCGTAGGCAAGTCAACGCGCGCCTGGCCGGCGGATGCGCAGGTGATTCCTTGAACACGTGCCCGGCTTCCCCTAGGGTCACCGCGTTCCCATGAGCGACATCAAATTCTCATGCCCGCAGTGCGGCCAGCACATCTCAGCCAGTCAAATCTGGGCCAGCCGCCAGATTCCGTGTCCGAAATGTCAGGCGGTGCTGACCGTGCCGGGTCACTCGCCCGCCGCTGCTTCGTCCATCCCGCCCGTGCTTCCTTTCGCGCCGCCGCTGCTGAACAGTCCGTCACTGGTCACGACGACGCCCCGCCCGGCGAAAGGCGCCTCGCCCTGGATTTGGATTATTCTGGGCGTGGGCATGGTCGGCGTCGCGGTGGTTGCGCTGCTCGGGTTTCTGGCCTTCAATTATTTCAAGACCCAGCAGCCCCGGGTCACGACTCTGCGGGAAGAGGCACCAGCCCCGCCCACCGTGGTGAAGATTAAACCACCCAAGGCGGAAGATCCTGCCGTGATCACCGTTCTTGCGAGTATGATCATTCCTGACCGGCCGGTCAGCGGAACCCTGCGCGACCAGTTGTTTGCGGTGGAGACCGCCGTCATCTCCCCCTCGAGCGTCCTATTGAGGCAGGGCGAGGGTTTGATCCCGGATGCTTCGCTCCGCTTCTTCCTGTTCCTCAAGCCCGATGAACCGCTCGACGGACGGAAGTTCATCATCGAGCCGGGCGTCAAGGTGCGGATCAGGCCGCACATTCATGTGTCCCGCAAGGAAGGCCCGAATGGCGGACTGAAAACGGAGATCATCAGCTCCAACTACTCCTTGCGCGTGGAATTCGGCGAGCAGCAGGGCAACAAACTGCCGGACCGCATCTATCTGGAAATGGCTGACCGCCTCGGCACCAAATTCGCGGGCGCGTCCGAGGTGACGGTCGGGCCGTGAAACCCGGCGGCGGTGACGCTTCGCTCTTATGAATACCACTTTGATCACCGCCGGGCTGGCGCGGGCCATCAGCCGGTCACTGCCGGACTGCGCGCTCCTGCATCTGCCGCGGGGGGAATTTGATCTCGCCCTGGCCCGACGGCAACATGCCCGGTATGTCGGCGCGCTGGAACAGGCCGGAGTGCGGATGACGGTTTTGCCGGAGCTGCCCGATCTGCCTGACGCCACGTTTGTGGAGGATGCGGCGGTGGTGCTGGACGAGGTGGCTATCGTCTGTCGGCTGGGCGCGGCCAGCCGCGAATCGGAGGCGGAAGCCATGGTGCCGGTGGTCGCACCGTGGCACTCGGTTCGCAGAATAATTTACCCGGGCACACTCGAAGGCGGGGACGTGCTGCGGATCGGCCGGAGGTTGTTTGTAGGGCTTTCGAGCCGGAGCAATGCGGAGGGGATTCGTCAGTTGGAGGCCATCGTCAGCCCGTTCGGTTATCACGTCCGCCCGGTGGCGGTGCGCGGCTGCCTGCATCTGAAGACCGCCGTGACCGCGCCGGCGGACGGGCTGTTGATGGCGAATCCCGCGTGGGTGGATCTGACTCCGTTTGCAGGGCTGGAGATAGTGCCGGTGCCGGCGGACGAGCCTTGGGGTGCGAACACGTTGGCCGTGAATGGAACGGTGTTCGTCGCCAGTTCTGCTCCTGAAACCGGCCGGCGCTTGCGAGGCAGGGGACTGTCGGTCCTGAGTCTGGATGTTTCGGAACTGCAAAAGGCGGAGGCCGGCCTGACATGTCTAAGCGTGCTTTTCTCCGCTGCGCGGACTTGAGCTGATGGTGCAGCGGCCGTGGGGCGCATCTGGGAGGTAGCACCGTGAATGGCTGGACGCCCGCCACCGTGGGTCAGGCTTCCAGCCTGACCACGGTGGTAATGTCAAGATGCACCCGCGGCCATGCGTGTTTGAAATTGGTTGTATCGGCGGCCCGGGATCGCCGGCATACTAGCGATGGTTTTTATCGTGAACATTTCATCCGCTATTTTTGATCGCAGCGCGCCGGACCTGGATTCGTGTCCGGACGAGTCGCTGCCGGAGTTCGCCTTCATCGGCCGCTCGAACGTGGGAAAGTCGTCGTTGCTCAACATGCTCGCGGGCAAAAGCGGTCTGGCCAGGGTCTCCACCACACCGGGCTTCACCAAGCTGATCAACTTCTTCACGATGAACAAGAGCTGGCGGTTGGTGGATCTGCCGGGCTACGGCTTCGCCCAGGTGGCGCGGAAGGACAGCGCCAAGTTCAACCAGGCGGTGTCCGGTTACCTTGAGGGTCGCGAGAATCTCTGCTGCGTCTTCGCGCTCATCGACTCCAGTCTTCCTCCGCAAAAAATTGATCTGGAATTCGTGGAATGGCTCGCCAGCCACGCCGTTCCGTTCGTGCTGGTCTTCACCAAGGCCGACGCGGTGACGTCCGCCCGGTTGCAGGCGAACAGCAAGGCGTTCACGGATCACCTCTCGGCCTTGTATGAAAACCTGCCGGAGACCTTCACTTGTTCCGCGACGACCGGACAAGGCCGGAGCGAATTGCTCAGAATGATCGAGGGCGCCCTGGCCGAAGCCGGGGCCGGGTCAGGAAAACCACAGACCGGCGATACGCATCCACCGGGAGACGCACCCGCCACGGTTCGGAAGCCGGACTCACCGGCCGTGGAAAAACGTCGCCCCGACCGCTCGCGTCCTTGGTGAGGTGGCTGTGCCCGGCGATCGGCACCCGGAGGATGCCCCCAATTTTTACACGAGCTTAACAAAAATGCGGCCGAACCTCATACGGGCTTTACACTGCGCGACCATGTTGTAGTCATAAAAACTTCAACCAACCGATTCGCCTCCGCCATTATCGGGTTTGCCCTCGCCCTCGCCGCCGCCACTTCTCCGGCCACCACCGCGCCCGCCACCAGCTCGACCTTGAGCCTGGTTCGAACCAATGCCAGCCGGGTCAGCCTGACCATCAGCAATGCCAGCGACCAGGTCTGGATCATCCAAGGCGCCAGCAACCTCACCGGCTGGACTGATCTGGACAGCCTGAAAATTCACAACGGCAGCTACCGCCGCACCTACACCAACCTGGCGGGCGGGAACCTGATCTACCGCGCGGTCTATGATCCCGCCCGGCAGAACATCGCCAGCGCCACGACGAACGCGCTGCTGCTGCCGGGGACGCCCTTCAACTACGCCGCGCCCGCGCTGCCGCCCAGCTTTCTCGTCAACCCCATCGCCGCGCAGGACAACATGCGCGCCGCGAACCTCACCACGGACCACGGCGCGACGCTGGGCCGCGTGCTCTTTTATGACAAGCGGCTTTCGACCAACCGGACGCTGGCCTGCGCCTCTTGTCACCAGCAGGCGCACGGTTTTTCCGATCCGCGCCAGTTCAGCGTCGGTTTCGACGGCAGCGTCGGCGATCGAAATTCGATGGGCTTGAGTAACGCGCGCTGGTATCAGCGGGAGAATTTTTTCTAGGACGAGCGCGCCGCTACGCTGGAAATCCAGACGCTGATGCCGATCCAGAATCCGATCGAGATGGGCATGACGCTGGCGACGCTGACCAATCGGCTCGCCGCCGAGCCGTTTTACACCAATCTGTTCGCGAAGGCCTTCGGCACGCCGGCGGTGACGAGCGACCGCATTTCCAAGGCGCTCGCGCAGTTTGTCCGCTCCATCGTCTCGACGAGGTCCAAATACGACCTCGGGGTGACGAATAATTTTACGAACTTCACCGCGCAGGAAAACCAGGGGCGCCTGCTTTTCTTCGGCGCGCCGCCCGGCCCGCCTGGCGTCTGCGCGGCCTGTCATGGCACGGATAATTTTGTCCCCGGTCCGGCGATCAACAACAACGGGCTGGAATTTCCCTTCGTGGACAGGGGGCTGGGCGGCGTGACTGGCGTGCCGCAGGACGACGGCAAGTTCAAGACGCCCTCCCTGCGGAACATCGAACTGACCCCGCCCTACATGCACGACGGGCGGTTCACCAATCTTGAGCAGGTGGTGGAGTTCTACAATTCCGGCGTGGTGGACAATCCGAATCTCTCGCCACCGTTGCGCACGCCCGGAGGCGGTGTGTTGAGCCTGAATCTGACCTCCGCCCAGAAGGCGGCGCTGGTCGCGTTCCTCAAGACCCTCACGGACCCCAGCCTGGCGACGGACCCGAAACTGTCGGACCCGTTCAACTACGGGAATTGAGGGCGGCGTCCCCCCGGCGCGCCGTTCACCGACGCCACCAGCCCTTGGCCTCTTGTTCAGGGTCGGCCGCCGGGTTCATGTTGAACTGGCGCACGAGCAACTGGCTGCGCGCGGCGGTCAGGGCCATGATGAGTTCGTCGTAGCTTTGGAAACGGGCGGCCGGGAGTTTCGCCATGGCTGTCACCAGCGCGTCGCTCGTCGGCTGCGAGATGTTGGTCACCACCTGGTTGGGCGGTGTGACCGGCGTGTTGACGTGGGCGGTGATGACTTCCTCGACGGTGGCGGCTTCGAAGGGCACATGGCCGGTGAGAGCGTGGTAGAGCGTGCCGCCGAGGCTGTACATGTCCGAGAGAAAATTTTCCTTCTCACGCCGGATTTTTTCCGGCGCGACGTAATAAGGCGTGCCCCAGACAATGAATTCGTGCTCCGCCTCGTCCGCCTCGGCGATCCGGGCCAGACCGAAATCTACCAGCTTCGGCTCGCCGTCCGAGTTGAACAGAATGTTGCCGGGCTTGATGTCGCGGTGGAGTAGATTGTGTTTGAGGGCGGTGTCCAGGGCGGAGGCGACCTTGATGCCGATGTCGAGCACCTGCAGCTCCGGCACGCGCTGATCGCGCTCGATCCAGGCATCCAGGCTGTCGAAATCCGCCAGTTCCATGACGAGGTAGGGCTGGTGGTCGAGTTCGTCGAAGGTGTAAATGTGAATGATGTTCGTGTGGTTGAGCGCCGCGCCCGCGCGGGCCTCGCGGTAAAAGCTGTGGAGCACCTCCTCGTCGCCGATCATTTCCTTCTTGAGCATCTTGACCGCGACATTGCGCAGGAGCATCAGGTCGAACGCGCGATAGACCGTCCCCATGCCGCCGGAGGCGATGATGCTTCGCAGCTCGAATTGGCGGAGCCGCATGGGCATGACCACGGGATGGCCGCAACGGGAGCAGGGCACGCTCTCGAACGGCGGGAGTTCACCGGGGATGAACACCTTCGTCTTGCAACTGCCGCACTCGACCATCTTGAGCGGCTTGCGATCCTGATTTGAAGGGGACGACACGCGGGAAGATTAGCACCTGCGGACTCGACCTCAAGCGCGATGTGGCGCGCGGCGTTTTGAACGGCGGTGGCAAGTCGGACGCGACACCTCTTTGGAAACGAGCGTCGCCAGAAATTCGTTCTCGCCCGGCCGCCCGAAAGCGCCGTCGCCGCTCCGCTCTGCCGGCGCAGTCCAAAAAACTTCCGGCCGCCTCCCGCCGTCCTTGGGCAGAATCCGCTGATGACGGGTTCGGTTGAATCAGCTACCATTCCGGGTAGTCTCTAATTCCCGAAGCGCTCTGGGGTGAACCGTGCTTCGGTGGTGATTTTGTTTATGCGTGAATTTTGGAAAATTAAATCGACGCTGCTCGGCGGCGTGCTGGTCATCGTCCTGCCGTGGTCATCCGGCGGCGCGGAAAATATTCCCGCCGATCACGCGCAGCAGATGGCCCGGGGGCTGGAACTGTTCAAGGGCGGCGTCAGCACACTCCTGTCCGACAAGTGCGTGAAGTGTCACGGCGGCGAAAAGACCAAGGGCGACTTCGATCTCACCACGCGCGCAGGGCTGCTGGCGGGCGGCGCGGAAGGCGTGGCCGTCGTCGCCGGCAAAAGCAAGGAGAGCAAATTGCTCCGGCTCATCGCGCACACCGAGGAGCCGCACATGCCGAAGAAAGAGCCAGCCCTCTCGGCTTCGGAGGTGGCCAAAATCGCCGCGTGGATCGACGCCGGCGCACCGTACGGCCAACCGCTCGTGGTCCGGGCCGGGGGGAAGAACCGTGGCGAAGTCACCCCCGCCGACCGCGAATGGTGGTCGTTCAAGCCCCTGGCGAAGGCGCCGCCGCCCAAGGTGAAAAACAGCCAGTGGCCCGGCAACGACGTGGACAAATTCATTCTGGCGAAACTGGAGGAGAAGAAGATTCAGCCCAACCGGGCCGGCGAAAAACGGCAGCTTCTGCGCCGCGCCTATTTTGATTTGATCGGCCTGCCGCCCACGACCGAACAACTGGATGCGTTTCTCAACGATCAACGGCCCGATGCCTACGCGAAGGCCGTGGATGGGTTGCTGGCTTCGCCGCACTACGGCGAACGCTGGGGCCGGCACTGGCTCGATCTGGCGCGCTTCGCCGAGAGCCACGGCTACGAGCAGGACTACGACCGCCCGAACGCCTACCACTACCGCGACTTCGTCATCCGCGCGCTCAACCAGGATCTGCCCTTCGACAAATTTGTGAAATGGCAGATCGCGGGCGATGAATTTGAGCCGGAAAATCCCGAGGCCTGGCGCGCGACCGGTTTTCTCGCGGCCGGCACCCACGCCACGCAGATCACCGCCAACCAGGCCGAGAAGGAGCGCTACGACGAACTCGACGACCTGGCCGGCACCATCGGCACCTCGATGCTCGGCCTGACCGTCGGTTGCGCCCGCTGCCACGACCACAAGTTCGACCCGATCCCCACGCGCGATTACTACCGGCTCATCTCCACGTTCACCAAGACTGTCCGCAGCGATTACGCGCTGACCGTGAACGGCGAAAAATACCAGAAGGAAAAAGAGCAGTTCGCCGCCGAACACCAGCCGCTGGTGACCGCGCGGGAAAAATACGAGCAGGAACAGCTCCCCGCCCGGTTGGCCGCCTGGGAAAAATCTGATCGTCGTCCGGCTCCATCCACCTGGGTCGTGCTCGACACCGTTCAGGCCACGACCAAAAGCGGTGTGAAACTCACCAGGTTGGGTGACGGGTCGTTTCTCGCCAGCGGGGAGAATCCCGAGTTCGACACCTACACCTTCACCGTGCCCGCACCGATGCGCGGCATCACGGCGGTGCGGCTCGAGGCGATGGCCGACAAGTCCCTCGTCAAGAGCGGACCGGGCCGCAGTGAAATCGGCAATTTTGCCCTCTCCGATTTTTCCCTCAAGACCGGTCCCGGCCAGACGGCGGTGAAGTTCACCAAGGCCACCGCCACGTTTGAGCAAAAGGGGTTGCCCGTGTCAGCCACGATTGACGCGGATGCGAAGTCCGCCTGGGCCATTGATCCGCAGTTCGGCGTTAATCACGCCGCCGTGTTTGCGCTGGCCGCCCCGTTGACCAACGCACCCGGCGACCTGCTCACCTTCGCCTTGAAATTCGACAACAACGCCAAACACGCCATCGGCCGGCCGCGTCTCGCG
Source organism: Verrucomicrobiales bacterium (assembly GCA_947502425.1). Classification (GTDB taxonomy): domain Bacteria; phylum Verrucomicrobiota; class Verrucomicrobiia; order Limisphaerales; family SIBH01; genus SIBH01. Next base: position 5,940 of record CANMZY010000032.1, on the reverse strand, counting down.
GTCTCGACCAACGCCTCGGCCGGACTGGATGTCCCGGCGAAGTCAGCGGTTCTCGCCGAGGTGAACAAAATTCTGGACCGCCCCGCCGTCGGACGCACGACGAACGAACAGGCCAAACTGCTCCAATGGTACCGGACGCAGGATGCCGGTTGGAAACAGTTGAACGACGCCGAGTTGGCGCACGCCAAGAAGGAGCCGAAGCCGGAGAAGGTGACGATGCTCGTGTCCAGCGAGGGCATTCCCGCCGTGCGCAACCACACGCAGGGACCAGACTTTTATGAAAAAACATTCACGCTCAAGCGGGGCGATCTGAATCAAAAGCAGGAGGAGGCCGCGCCCGGTTTTCTCCAGGTGCTGCTGCGCGCGCCGGACGCGGAAAAGCGCTGGCAGGTGGCTCCCCCCGCGAAAGCGCGCACGCCGTTTCATCGCGCCGCCCTGGCCAACTGGATCACCGACACCGAGGCCGGCGCGGGACACCTCGTGGCGCGCGTCATCGTGAATCGTTTGTGGCAGCATCATTTTGGGCGCGGCCTGGTTTCGACGCCGAGCGATTTTGGCGTGCAGGGTGACCAGCCCACGCATCCTGAATTGCTCGATTGGCTGGCCGGCGAACTGATCAGGAACGGCTGGCGGTTGAAGCCGGTCCACAAATTGATGATGACCAGCGCGACCTACCGCCAGAACAACGAGACGGACGCCGCGCGTCTGGCCGCCGATCCGGACAACCGCCTTTTCTGGCATCGTTCGCCGCAGCGGCTCGAAGGGGAGATCATTCGTGATTCCATTCTCGCCGTGAGCGGGCGGCTGGATAAAAAACAGTTCGGCCCCGGCACCCTCGACGAAGGCATGTTGCGGCGCAGCATTTATTTCACCGTCAAGCGCAGCAAACTGATCCCCATGATGATTTCCTTCGACGGCCCGGACAGCCTGGCGGGGCTGGGCCGCCGCCCACAGACGACGGTCGCGCCGCAGGCCTTGCTGCTCTTGAACAACCCCCACGTCCGCACCGCCGCCACCGCCTTTGCGAAACAGTTGCTGTCGTCGCAGAAAACCGACCCGGACGCGGTGACCGCCGCCTGCCGGCAGGCGCTGGGCCGCGCGCCGGACAAGGATGAACTCGCGGACACGCTGCAATTTCTTCAAACACAAACCGCCGCCTACCAGGCCGACGGCAAACCGGAACCGCGTCAGCGTGCCCTGGCGGATTTCTGCCAGACGCTGTTCGGGCTGAACGAATTTTCCTACATCGATTGAACCTGCCATGAACCCGCATCCTCATTTCATTGCCTCGCCTTCGCCGATGTTCGCATCGCGCCGGGAATTTCTCCGCCGCACCGGTTCGGGCATGGGCCTGCTCGCGCTCTCGTCGTTGCTCGACCAGGCCGGGCTGTTGCAGGCGGCAGAAGGCGTCGCCACCAAGCTCGCGCTCAATCCGCTCGCGCCGCACCCCGCCCACTTTCCGGCGAAGGCCAAGTCGGTCATCTGGCTCTTCATGAACGGCGGGCAGAGCCAGGTGGACACGTGGGACTACAAGCCGGAGCTCGCCAAACGCGACGGCAAGGCGATCGAAGGCTTCGACCCGAAGACGGGATTTTTTCCCGGCGAGGTTGGCGGGCTGATGAAATCGCCGTTCGCCTTCGCGCAGCACGGGCAGAGCGGCACCTGGGTCACCGAAATTTTCCCGAACCTCGCGCGGCATGTGGACGACATGGCGTTCATCCACTCGTGCTTCACGCAGACGAACAACCATTCACCCGCGCTCTTCCAGATCAACACCGGTTCGAGCCGGATGGGCCTGCCCTGCATGGGTTCGTGGGTCACCTACGGCCTCGGCACGGTGAACCAGAATCTCCCGGCGTTCGTCGTCATGTATGACACGCTGGGGCGCGGCATTCCCAAGGGCCACGCCTCGAACTGGGGCGCGGGCTTTCTGCCGGGCGTCTTCCAGGGCACCGCGCTCAATGCGCAGGGCGCGCCGATCAACAACCTCGCGCGCGACGCCGCCATGACCGACGACCAGCAGCGCGCGCAGTTGAATCTTTTGAACAAGCTCAACCGGAGGCATCAGCAGCAGAACCCGCAGGAGGCCGAGCTGGCGGCGCGCATCGAGAGTTTTGAAATGGCCTACCGGATGCAGATGGCCGCGCCCGAGGCGCTCGATTTGAACAAGGAGCCGGCGTCCATCCGCGCACTCTACGGCCTGGATGACAAGAAGTGTTCGCACTTCGCAAAGCAATGCCTGATGGCGCGGCGCATGGTCGAGCGCGGCGTGCGCTTCGTGCAGATTTACAGCGGCGGCATGGACAATCAGTTGAGCTGGGACGGCCATGTCGATATCGCCGGGAACCATCGCGGCTTCGCCCAGGAGACGGACCAGCCCATCGCCGCGCTCCTCACCGACCTGAAACAGCGCGGGCTGATGGACTCGACGCTGGTGCTGTGCTGCGGAGAATTCGGCCGGCTGCCCATCGCGCAAAAGAACGCCAAGCCGGGCCGCGACCACAACCCGCACGCCTTCACCGCCTGGATGTTTGGGGGCGGCGTGAAAGGCGGCGTGCACCACGGCGAGACGGACGAGATTGGTTTCAAGGCCGCCGTGGACAAGGTGAGCGTGAACGATCTGCACGCGACCGTGCTGCACCTGCTCGGCTTCGATCATGAGAAGCTCACCTACCGCTCCAACGGCCGCGACTTCCGTCTGACCGACGTGGCCGGGAACGTGGTGAAAAAGATTCTCGCGTAAGCGGTCCGGTTAAACTTCCACGGTCTTCCCCGGCTCCGGCTGGATGATTTTCATCTTCGGATGGCGGGTGCGGATTTGCTCTTCGAACCACTGCCGCGAATCATGGTCGCCGTGGCCAAGCAGCACGGTGCGCGGTGACACCTGCCCGACGAAATCCAAAAGCTCCTCGCGGTTGGCATGCGCCGTCAGATCGAAATCCAGCACTTCGCATTTCTTCGTGATCTGGCCCGCGCTGGCGCTGAAGACAAAGGTCTCGCCCGGCTTGGCGGCCTTGAGGCGTCCGCCCGGCGTTTCGGGATCCGCGTAGCCGACGAAGAAAATCGCCTGGCGTTCGTCGCCGGCCATGCGCGCGGCAAGTTCGTGGGCGGCGGTGTTCTCGCTCATCATGCCGGCGGTGACGACGAAGATGCGGCCGCCGGTGAGCTTCATTTTTTGCGGCTGCCCTTTTTCCAGCACCTGTAGGTTCAGGGCCTCGGTCAGCTTGAGGTTGCTGTGCTGGCGATGACAGCGATGGGCTTCGAGATCGTAAATCTCCGTGAAGACGCGGCCCAGCCCGCCGATGTAGATCGGCTGCTTCTTCAATTTCCCGCTGTTCATCAGGAGGGCGAGCATGGCGAGAATTTCCTGGGTGCGCCCGAGCGCGAAAACGGGGAGGAGCACGCAGCCGCCACGTTTGGTCACGCGGGCGATGGCGGCGGCGAGGCGTTCGATCTCGCCCTCGCGTGTGAAGCCGGCGGGGGTGGCGCGGTTGCCGCGCGTCGTCTCCATGATGAGCACGTCAGCCTTCACGTCTTCAAACCGCGCGCTCCGCAAGATTGTCTGGTCGTGAAAGCAGACGTCGCCGGTGTAGAAGAGCGTTTCCTTCTGGCCGCGGACCATGATGCCGGCGGAACCGAGGGTGTGGCCGGCGTCGAAAAATTCCAGCGTGGGGGACTTTACGCCGGCGCGGGTTTTGTGGAAGGAGGCCCAGGCTACTTCGCGGTTGTATTTGAAGCCCTGGAAGCGCGGCATCATTTCGTCCACTTCGTCGTGGGTGTAGAGCGGGTATTCCTTGATGCCGAGTTCGTCGCGCTGGCGGGTCATGACGTTGACGGAATTGTGCAGCACGCGCTCGGCGATGAAGTAGCTCAGTTCGGTCATCAGCACATGGGCCTTAGGGAAATGCCGGAGCGCGACGGGCAGGGAGCCGACGTGATCGTGATGGCAGTGCGAAAGGACCACGGCGTCGAGTTCCTCGCGGAGGATCTGCTGGTAGAGCGGCAGGCTGTCGCGGCCGTCGCGTTTGGGATGGGTGCCGGCGTCCATGAGCAGACGGTGGCCTTCGAGTTCGACGAACCAGGCACTCGCGCCGATGGCGGAGTCGGGATTGAGATTGGCAATGCGCATAAGATAAAAATTTCAGCGGAATTATTGGCGGAGGGGATTGTTGAACCCGGGGTCACGGGACACGCGAAATGAGCGGCCGGGAAACCGGCAAAAAATGTTTGAACAGAATCGGGAAGGCCGCGTCTGACTTTGCGTAACGCTTTCCAATCTTGGGGAAGCTTGAAACAAAATTGTCCGTCCCACGGGGCGGCAGGAAATGAATTTGCGCCGATCTGTGTGGCGAAAAGGGGGTAAGTTTGGTTGTTTGGGTTGAGCGGGCGCCGCAAGGCGCCCGCTTATTTTTTGGCCGATGGGCGGGGGCAGGGTCATTTGCCGCCACCGATCATTTTCAACATGGCCGCCTGCATCAACGCCTGCATGTTCGCGTGCTTGGTGTAGCCGGCCGGGGCGTCGAACAGTTTGGCCTCGGGCTTCTCGAATTTTGGCTCGGTGTAGAGGATGGTTGTGACCATTTTGGTCTCTTGGATTTGCATCTGGACCGGGAAATCTTTCAAGTCGCTCGCGTTCCAGACGACCGCCTCCTGTTTTTTGCCCTTGGCGTCGGTCACCGTGATTTTGTTTTTTGAGCAGGGATGGCCGTCGATGATTTCCTTGCCGGCGGCGGTCTTTTCAATTTTCAAATTCTTGGTCGAGGCTTCCTCCGGGGGCATCGGCATCTCGGCGTAGGCTTGCAGGCCGGGGTAGAGGATCAGGGTGACCAGCTTGTCCGGGCGCACCACGGTCACCATTTTGTCCATGCCAGTCTGCTTGAGCATGAGGACCGCTTCCGGCGGCATGTCTCCGCCCTTCATCTGGGACAAATCCATTTCGGCGCGCATTTTTCCGTCCAGCAAAAACATCTGCATCGGCAGTCGGACCTTTTCCTTGCCGGCGCTGTCGGTGACGCGCACGTCGGCCTTCGCGGAAAACGCCTTGGTGTCACCGAAGAAACTGAGCAGGGCGGCGTTGATCCTGGAACCGCCCGGCCCGGCCGGCTGGGCAAAAACCGTGGCGCCAAAAACGGACAGCAGCAGGGTCAGCAATGTTTTTTTCATGATCGGAAAGCCTTTCAATTGGCCGCGAATATACCGGACGGCGGCCGGTTCACTAGCACTAAATCACGCCGGCTTTGACAATGGCCGTCATTCCTCTATTCCTTGGGTGTGATGACCACCGCGAATTTCCTCCGGCGCGCCCTGCTGGTTTGGGCGGCGCTGTGCGTGGTGCCCGGTTGGTCGGGCGCGGCGGAGGCGCTGCCGAAATTGGACCTGCGTCCGCTCTGGCCCAGTCTCGTGGTGGAACGCCCGGTCTGGCTGGGCGAGGCGCCGGACGGCTCGGGGCGGATGTTTCTCGCCGAGCAGCCGGGGACGATCCTGATTTTGCCGAAGAACCGGCAGGGCTTGGAAACCAATGCCCGCAGCGTCTTCCTCGACCTCACCTTCCGCCAGCCTTACCGGGACAACGAGGAGGGGCTGCTGGGGGTCGCGTTTCATCCGCGCTACCGGACGAACGGAAAATTCTACGTCTATTACACGCAACACGACCCGCGCCGCAACGTGCTCAGCGAATTTGTCGTTTCCAAGAAAGACCCGGCCCGCGCCGACTTCTACAGCGAGCGCATCCTGCTGGAAGTGGCCCGGCCGTACGGGAACCACTGCGGCGGCTGCACGATCTTCGGCCCGGACGGTTATCTATACGTCAGCCTCGGGGACGGCGGCGGCGCGGACGATCCGCATGACAATGGACAAAATTTGCAGTCGCTGCTCGGCAAGATCATCCGGCTCGATGTCGATGCCCAGCCGGGCAGGCAGCCCTACCGGATTCCGCCCGAC
>CANMZY010000031.1:0-16351 GCA_947502425.1 Verrucomicrobiales bacterium | reverse complement strand
CATGGCTCCGGCGGCGACCTTAAAAAATCTCTCGCCGAAATCCGTGAACGCCGTGGCGACGAGCGCGGACGGGCGATGGCTCGCCAGCGCCGGCGACGACGGCCAGGTGAAACTCTGGAACCTTCCTGTCGGCAAACCGGGAAAAGTTTTCGCCGGCCCGAAGGGCGCGGTGGGCGGCCTGAAATTTTCGCCCGACGGCACCCGGCTCGCGGCCGCGGCCGACGACAAGACGCTGACTGTCTGGACGGTTCCGGACGGAAAAGTTTTCGCGCAAGCCACCGCGACGAATGAAACTCTTTCGCTCACCTGGCTCGGTGACAGCCGTCAGTTCGCCAGCGGCGGCGTGGACAGTCTGATCCGCATCTGGAGGCTGCCCGACGGCGCGAACGGCGAACTGGTCGCGGTCAAGGAAATGAAAGGACACGCCAACGCCGTGACCGCCCTCGACACCGTGTGGAGCACGACGAACCAGATTCTGTCCGGCAGCGCCGACGGTTCCTTGCGGGTCTGGAACGTGGAGAAGGCGGAAGTGATTCGCGAATGCAAACACGGCGGGCCGGTCGCGACGGTCGCCGCACGCGGGGATGGAAAACGATTTGCCTCGGCCGGCCCGGGCCACACCGCGACCTTGTGGGACGCGGACGGCCGGACGGTGGCGGTGTTGAAGGGCAGTCGTTCCGCCAACGAACTGGCCGCCGAAAGGGAGCGCGGTCTGACTCTCGCGACCAATGAAGTGATCTTCCGGCGCGACACGCTCAAGACAGCGGAGTCGAGTCTGACCGCGCTGACGGAGCGTGTGAAGATCGCGACCACCACCAACGAAGCCGCCCCGAAGCTGGTCGAGGAAAAACAGAAGACGCTTAAGGAGGCCGGCGACGCCAAGGCCGCCGCCGAAAAGGCCGTCGAGGAATTCGCGCCGGTGAAGAAGGCGGTCGAAGCCCACGCCGCCGCCGACCAGGCTGCCAAACTGGCTGAGGCCGCCGCGAAGGCGGCGCAGGAGAAGCCCGACAAAACCGCCGCCGAAAAACTCGCCGCCGAAGCCGCCGTCAAAACGAAAGCGTCGGCGGACGCCAAAGTTCTGGCGGACAAACTCACCGCCGAGACCAGGGGAAAACGCCAGCCCGCCGAGGACAAGCTCGCCGCCGCCGGCAAGGCGTTTGCAGAGGCGGAGAAGAATTTCAAAAAGGCGGAATCGCTGAAATCGCAGGCCGAGCACGAGCTGCTGCTCGCGGCCGCCGCGAAGGTGAAGGCGGAGCGGACGGCCGCCGAAACCAAATCCGCGCTGACGACGGCGGAGGCTCAATGGAAACAGGCGGAGACGGATTGGCTGGCGGCGAAGCAGGCGGCCACTGACGCGGAGAAGCCCATCCGTGCGCTGGCGTTCTCGCCGGACGGCCAGTGGCTGGCGACGGCGGGCGACGATCAGTTGATCCACCTCTGGAGCGCGGAGAGCGGCGCGGCCGGCGAGATTCTGAAAGGCCACGCCGGCGTGGTGAACACCGTCGCCTTCACCAGCCCGGCCGGGCTGGTCTCCACCGGCGCCGAGCGCAGCGCGCTGCTGTGGGACACGAATCCCGCGTGGACTCTGGAACGCACCATCGGCGGTGACGCGGCGGTGCCGTTGATGGACCGCGTGAACGCAATCCGGTTCAGCCCTGATGGAAAGCTGATCGCCACCGGCGGCGGTGAACCTTCGCGCAGCGGCGAAATCAAATTGTGGCAGGCCGCGACCGGCCGGCCCGTGCTGACCTTCACCAACTTCCACAGCGACGCCGTGTTGAGCCTGGATTTTTCGCGCGACGGCAAGGTGCTCGCCTCCGGGAGCGCGGACAAGTTCGCCCGGGTCAGCGACGTGGCGACCGGCAAGGTGGTGAAGTCCTTGGAAGGCCACACACATCACGTGACCGGCGTGGCGTGGAAAGCCGACGGCCGCACGCTGGCCACGGCCGGCGCGGAGGGCGTGGTGAAGATCTGGGATTTTGCCAGCGGCGAACGCCGAAGAAACATCGAGGGCTACGGCAAGGAGGTGACCTCCGTCCAGTTCGTCGGTGTCACGGACCAGGCGCTGACCTCGGCCGGGACCGGCCGCGTCTTTTTGGTCAGGGACAATGGAGTAGAAGTGCGGGCCTTCACGGGCTTCAGTGATTTCGTTCACGCAGCGGCGGCGACGCCGGACGGCGGCGTGGTCATCGCCGGAGGACAGGACGGCGTGCTGCGAGTCTGGAACGGGACGAACAGCCAGCCCGCCGCGACCTTTGCACCGCCGGGAAAATAATAGTGGCGCAGCCGTCCCGGCGGTGTGAACGGGCGTCTCGCCCGTAACCAGTCCAGAAGCGACCCGCCTGTCCCGCTACTGCGGGCCGGGCGGCACCTCGGGCGGCGTGTCCGAATATTCGTCCGGGGGCGGTTCGACATTTCTGACCGGCACTCTCCGCTGCACGCGCTTTCGGGAACGGCTGCTCCGGGTGGCGAGGTAGATGCCGATGATCAGGCCCAGCACCAGGAAAGCGATCAGCCCCAGGAAAAAATTCCGGGCGGCGTGGGTGCCGCGACCACCAGAACCTTTCTTGCGGTTCAGGGCGCTGGACACGGTTTCCGCCGAGGGCACCTGGTCCCCCCAGAAGGCCAGCAGGGAGTAGTCGCTCACCTGCCGGATGTCCTCGCCGATGGCCTCGTAGAGGTTCTTCAACTCTGCCGAGTTGTCCGAGGCATAACCCCGGCCATTCGAGGCCAGCGCGATGTGGCTCATCATCCGGCGGGGCGTCGTCCCCATCCGATCGACGAGCAGATCCATTTCCTGGCCGAAGCCGACGGTGTAGAGCCGGACTTTGTTGGCTTCGACCAGATTCCAGAACTGGTTGTAGTTCGTCTTGCTGGCCGAGTCGCCGCCGTCGGTCATGCAAATCATGGCGCGGTTGCCCTGGACATTTTTCAGCAGCTCGAAGCCCGCGTTCACCGCATCGTAGTAGGCCGTACCGGCGCCAATTTTGAACTTTTGCCCGATGATGTCCTTCAGCTTCGCCTGGTCGCTGGTGAACTCCGGGAGCAGCACCTCGATCTTGCTGTCGAAGCGGAGCAGGTTGACCAGCACGGAGGGGCGGAGCTGGTCCACGTAGGCGTCCACGGCCACCCGCAGATCCGCCATGCTGTTGCGCATGCTGCTGCTCGCGTCATAGACGATCAGCATGGAGGTGGGCGGCTCATAGACGCGGATGTCGTAGGTGCCGGCGGTGACGGGAAACTTGATGAGCGCGCGCGTGCCGAGGGAGTTGGTCGGCTCGTAGTGGGCAATTTCCTTCCCGTCCTGGGAAAGCGTGAGCGAGGTGCGGATGTACGGGTGGCCGCGCAGCTCGATGCTGAGCTCCGGGAACTTGGGCTTCTCAATCTCAATGACAAAAAAATCCTCGTCGCCCAGCGGCTTGATCTGGCCGCGCAAACGGGCCTCGAGGAACAACTGGTTGGCCCATTCGGCGGAGTTGTTCGGTTCCACCTCCGCCTCGCTGGTCAGGTCGCGGGCGGTGTTGTCCGTCCCGGCCGGGCGTGACCGTTCCATCACGGACTTGTAGTCGTTGGTCGTGCCCTCGAAAATTTTCACCTCGCCCAGGCTGATACTGCCGCCCTGGTTGTTGGTGAAGGCGATCTTCACGAAGCGGGCGCGCCGGTTGATCAAGACGCTCAGTTCCACGCCGTCCTTGTCGGCCTGAAAACTGCCGGCCTCCTCGAACCCATCGAGCGGCGATTTGCGGGAGACAAAAACCTTGCCGAACTGGGCCGCCGTGCCGAGAGGATGCTGGCTGAGACGTTCCAGCACGATGCGGTTGACCAGCGCCTCCTGGTCACCGCGGAAGGCGAAGATCAGCTCGGTCTGTTTCACCACGCCGTCGGTGTGCCAGCCGCGCTCCACGCCGTCGATCAGCCAGGCGGCGTCGCTGCTCGGGTCGGTGAAGCGCGCGACGGCCCCGCCGTTGCCGGCGGCGGCGATGTTCACCGGCAGCCCCTTGAGGATCGAGGGCTGGCTGTCCGGCTCGTAGGCTTCGATCTCCGCGAGCTGCAACGGCTCGACATAGGTGGGCTTGAAACGCACCCGCAGAAAACGCGCGGCGGAAGGCTCGAAGGAAATAATCTGTCGCCCCGCTCTCTTTGCCAGTTCGCCGAGGGCGACGTTGGTGAAGCCGGCATTGGACGAAACCAGCGAGACGGCGATCTCGAACTCACCCCAAACGCGGTCCGGCTTTTCGACAATTTCCTGAGTTTGCGTGTTCACCACCACGCGGTCCACTTTGGCGGTGCGCCCGCCGGAAAAGGCGAACACGAAATCCTGCGCGAGCTGTTTGGACTTCGCGCGCCACGCGGTCGAGTAGCCGTCGTTTAGGTTGTTCGTGGACTTTTCGTCGCCCGGAGGAACGACCAGAACGATCTTTCCGCCATTGGCCCGCAGCGCGAGGTTCAGGGTGCGAGGTTCGTTCGCGATGGTGACCATTTCCGCCAAGCCGGGCGCGGGGTCTCCGGCGGCGGCCAGAACGCTTTGGGCAACGAGCAGGGCCAGCAGGCTCCATCGAACCGGACATATTCTGGAGGTTTTCATCTGGGGTGGACGAATTATCTCGAAAAAAAGACAGTTGGCAACCCCGGAGAAAAGCGTGCCGGTCCCGGGGAACGCGGCTCAATCGAGGTGAAAAACCTCCGGCAATTCCAGGCACACCGGCGTGTGGTCGGGATGCGTCTCCATCAGGTCCGCCATGTGATCCCACCATTTCCGCACCACAGGATGCTGCGGCAGTTCGGAGGCCGTGCTGTCGTCGGTCTGTTGCTGCACGGCGAACAGCGTGAGGGTCTCGGCGTCGAGGAAGATTGAGTAGTCCGAGATGCCGGCGGCGCGCAGGGCGCGGGCCAGCTCCGGCCAGAGCGCATCGTGCCGCCGCTGGTATTCGGCCGCGCCGCCGGGCTTGAGCTTCATCTTGAAGGCGACTCGTTTCATGGGCGGGACTCTAGTTGGAACGGCGCGCCGGTGACAACCTTGCTGAGGGTGGCCGTGCCGGCGGAGGAGGATGGGGGGATGGAGGTGAGTTGGAAAAGCAGCACGATCATGCGAACCGCAGCCCGGAGGGCTGCCAGAAATTAGCCGGGGGTTGAGCGCCAGCGACACCCCCGGAACCAGACGCAAAACGACCCAGCACCCCGGAGGGGTGCCAGACACCAGCGTTGAACAAGGATCAATTCACACGAGGTATTCCGGTTTGTATTCCACACCATTCTTCTCCAGCAACCGTTTCAACTCCTCGACAAAATCCGTCTGACGATGATGTTCCTCCTGGGTGCGGATGTATTCTTTCACCGGGTCAAGGTGCGGGTAGCTCACGGTGAACGCGGCATAGCCCTCCTGCCACGCGAACTCCGGCTCGTGCTTCTCCTTCGCCCAGACCGAGGTTGCCTTCTTCAACTCCTGCATGAAATCCGCGAGGCAATGCGTCGCGCGCAGACCGACGAGCAGGTGAACGTGATCGGCCACTCCGCCAACGGCCTCGGGAATTCCGCCAAGCCCCCGCACGGTGCCGCCGAGGTATTCGTGCATCTTCGCGCGCCACGAATCGCGGATGAAGGGACGACGCTCCTTGGTGGAGAAAACGATGTGGTAGTGGAGGCTCAGGAATGTGGAACCCATAGGTCAGAGGTGGTTGATGGTTTGGATGCGGCGTGTCGGGACGAGACCGAAGGTCTCGCAGAAATTAGCCGGGGGTTGAGCCGAGCGCCGCGAGGCGACACCCCCGGACAGCGGACGCGATGGGGATCCACCCCGGAGGGGTGCCAGAGATTTGCGGTGATGAATGCGCGAGGAAACCACCAAACGGTTCTGGCACCCCTCCGGGGTGCGGGTGGTTATTGGACGCCGTTCCGGGGGTGTCGCTGCGCTCAACCCCCGGCTAATGTCTGGCAGCCCTCCGGGCTGGCTTGAAAACAGTTTCGTTTCCGCTTCAGTTGTGCGCTCCAGGTGCATGTTCGTTCCGATTTGCGATTTTGATTCAACCACGCTTACTCAGAATGCTTTTCTCATGGCGTTTCACTTCTCCCAGCCACGCTGCGCCGACGGGCACGCCTTTGGTCTCGCAGTAAAAATCCCACACGGCGCCGAAGGGGAGCGCGCGGGCCTCTTCCTGGAGGGCGAGGCGGGCGGTGAGGTCGCCGGCGAGTTCGGCGGCGCGGAGGGCGGGCGGTTCGAGCAGCGCGAGGAGGAGGGCGCGGAGCAGGTTGCGCGCGCCGATAACCCACGCGGCGATGCGGTTGATGCTCGCGTCGAAGTAGTCGAGGCCGAGGCGGACGCGGCGGCGCGGTGCGAGTGGACTCTCGCCCCATCCAATGGTGGTGGCGATGATTTCGCGGGCGATGGCCTGAAGTTCGTCCGTGAAGGTGACAACGTGGTCGCTGTCCCAGCGGACGCCGCGGCTGACGTGTAGCAGAATCTCCGGCAGGTAGAGGAGCACGCTGGAGATTTTGTCGGCGATGCTTTCGGTAGGATGGAAATGGCCGGCGTCGAGGCAGAGCAGCTTGCGGCGCGTGATGGCGTAGCCGAGGTAGAACTCGTGCGAGCCTACGGTGCAGCTCTCCGCGCCGATGCCGAAGAGCTTTCCTTCCACGGCGTCGAGATTGTGTTTCGCAGGGAGCGGCTTTTGGAAAACTTCATCGAGCGCGGCGGCGAGGCGTTCGCGCGGAGACTGGCGGTCGGCGGGGGTGTCTTTGAAGCCGTCGGGAACCCAGACGTTGGTCACGCAGGGCGTGCCGAGCGCGCGGCCCATCGCCGCGCCGATGTCGCGCGAGCGGCGGCAGTGCTCGATCCAGAACTGGCGGATGCCCCGGTCCCGATGCGAGAGAGTGAAGCCATCGGCGGCCTGCGGATGCGAGAAGCAGGTGGGGTTGAAGTCGAGCCCGAGGCCGTTCGACCTGGCCCACGCGATCCAGTTGCGGAAATGTTCCGGCGCAATCTCGTCGCGGTCCACGCGCCGGCCGCCAAACTCACCATACATCGCGTGGAGGTTCACCCGATGACGGCCGGGGATCAAGGAGAGGGACTTTTCGTAATCAGCACGCAATTCGTCCGGCGTGCGGGCCTTGCCGGGATGATTTCCCGTGGCGACGAGTCCGCCGCCGAGCGCGCCGCCGCCGGTCTCGAAGCCGCCCACGTCATCGCCCTGCCAGCAGTGAAGCGAGACGGGGATTTTCGCGAGCTGCCGGAGGGCGCGGGCCGCGTCCACGCCGAGGGCGGCGTAGCGTTCCTGGGCGAGGGTGAAGGCGCGTCCAATGTTTTTCTTTTTTGGTGTGGGCATGATGGATGAGTTGTTAGCAGGTGGTGGAATTGATGGGGAGAAAAAGATTGGGGGGCACGGCGAGGGCGCATCCGAACTCGGTTCTGGTTTGGAGTTCCGCCTTCAGGCGATCTGGGCGCCGTTCCACGTAAACGCGGAACTTCAAACCTTCAAGCCGGCCGGCGTAAGGACAGTGTCAAGATACAGCGCGACGGGGCGGCGCGGCTACAGCCAGCGGCGGAACCACTCGACGAGCGCGGGCAGATCGGCGCACGTCTCCACACGGTCCGGACGCCGGCACAGCGCGAAGCCCCTGCCGTAAGCGGCGCCGTTCAGCACGCAGGCGTCCACGTCCGTCTCTTGCAACTGCCGCCAAGCGGCGGCGAAAGCCTCTTCGCGCGTCCCGGCCAGCTCGTATTTCCAGCCGACGAGACGCGCGCGCGGAAACCAGGCGCGCAGTTTCGGCAATACTTTCAAGGTCGGCGCGAGCACGAGATGCAGTTCGCCTTCGCGCGTGGAAAATTTCCTCGACGACACCTCGCGCCCGTCGCCCGTGACCACGCGGTCCACCCGGAAATCGCAAAGGGCGGCGGCGTGGAGCACGGCACCGAACTCGTGGGCACGGCTGAGGCCTTCGAGTTTGCCGGCCAGATCTTCGTTGGTGGAAAACGCCAGTGCCTCGCGCACGCGCAGCGGATCGGGACAGATCGCCTGCTCGCCCTTCAGGCAAAAGATTTCGTGCCCGGCGGCGGCGAGGGCGTTGGCCAATGTGATGCCGAGCCGGCCGGTGGAAAAATTCGTGAGCCGCCGCGCCTCGTCAATCGGCTCGTAGCTGGGACCGCAGGTAACAATTATTTTCATGCGACACGAGTCATCGTTCCGGTTGCGTCGGAGACGCGGGGGAACCTTACAGAAACTTTTCGGAAAAGAGGAGGATTTGTCGGGAAGGTGAAACTGGTTCACAGAAGGAAACAGAGAAGAATCATGGCTTGCCGCCGGAATCGTTCGGGGAAACGGTTGTGCGGTGGACGATCAGAGCTTTACCCCACTGCCACCGCCCCGTTTTCTTCGTTCAGGCCTGAAACCCCATCCGGAGGAACCAAAAGGGCGCGGCTGGGTATGGAACTGGAAGCGCATCCGGGCACTGTCCTGGAGCGCGGCTGTCCCCAGCCGCAGCACTTGCGAGGACGAACCAACGCGCGGGGTTAATCGGTAGCTTCCGATGGCCTTTCCAGGCGCTTCGGCTGAGGACAGCCGCGCTCCGCAGAGCGCATTCGCGTTTGCGGGGGTGACCAGATGCCTAAGAGGACTGGTCGCGCCCCATTCGATCGTTGACTTGAGGCACCTGACCAACGCTTGATTTGTGGACATGAAAACCATCGTCATCCTGAGCGGCACCAACCGGCCGGGCAGCAACACCCGCAAAGTGGCCGGCCACCTCGACGCCATCTACCGGAAACTCGACGTGTCCGTGCAACTGCTCGATTTGCATGAACTGCCGCCGGAGTCTTTCACGCCCGCCTCCTATGGAAATCCCCCGGCCGGGCTGCTCCCATTTCGGCAAGCGATTCTGGAGGCGGCCGGCGTCCACGTGGTCACGCCCGAATACAACGGCGGCATGCCGGGGGCGTTGAAATACTTCATCGACCTGCTGGAGTTCCCGGAGAGTTTTGAACATCGCCCGGTCTGTTTCACCGGCTTGGCTGCCGGCCTCTGGGGCGCACTGCGGCCGGTCGAACAATTGCAGTCCATCTTCAGCTATCGCAATGCCTTCATTTTTCCAGAGCGCGTTTTTCTGCCGGGGATCAGCAAGCTGCTCGACGCCCAGGGCAATTTCACCAGCGCCGAGATGCCTGAACGGCTGGCGAAGCAGGCCGCCGGCTTCGTGGACTTCGTCGAGAAACTGCGCGGGACGAAACTGCGGTGAAACCGGAGGCAGAAAGAGAAACCGCTCATCTTCGCCAATGAACACCCCGCCGATGGATTTGAACGAAACTTTTCCCGAATCCATGCTGCCGCCGGCCTCATCAGCGGCGTCGATTAACTTTCATGGGCGGTGCAAAATTGGTTTGCGAGTTGAGCCATTTCACACTTTGCTGGCAACGAATCCGGCCGAAGCCCGTCTAATTTGCGTATGCGACATTTATTTCTGCTGACCAGTCTCACGGCGGCCTTCGTCTGGGCCGGCTGCAATTCATCCACCACCGCGCCCGCCCCCGCCGCCAGCGGCAGCAGTCCCGCCACCACCACCAACCCAGCCGTGGCCGCCGCCACCACCACCACCAACGCCAGTCAACCCGCCTGGAACATGAAAGACAAAGTCATCAAGACCGACGCCGAATGGCAGGCGGCGCTGACCGCCGAACAATTCCGCGTGCTCCGCAAACACGGCACGGAACGCGCCTTCACCGGGGCGCTCTGGGAAAACCACGAGGTCGGCACCTACCTTTGCGCGGGGTGCGGACTGCCGATCTTCGGTTCGGACACCAAATTTGAATCGGGTACCGGCTGGCCGAGCTTTTTCCAGCCACTTCAGCAGGGCAACGTCGGCCTGCGCGAGGACAACACTTTTTTCTCGCGGCGCATCGAGGTGCATTGCGCCCGGTGCGAGGGGCATCTGGGCCACGTTTTCGAGGATGGCCCCAAGCCCACTGGCCTGCGCTACTGTCTGAACTCGGCGGCGCTGAAGTTTGAGAAGAAATAGTCCTGACCGCTGACCGACGAAGGCGATATTTCCTCACCCCGGCGGGAGGGTGAAGAAAAACTTCGCGCCGTGACCGGGTTCGCTTTCCACCCAGACTTCGCCGCCGTGGGATTGCACGATGTGTTTCACGATGGAGAGGCCCAGGCCGGTGCCGCCCGTCTCGCGGGAGCGCGCCCGGTCTGCCCGGTAGAATCGCTCGAAGACCCGTTCCTTCGCCTCTTCGGGAATGCCGGGGCCGTCGTCGCTCACGCACAGTTCCACCTGCCCGTCGGGCCGCACGCGTCCGGTCACGGTCATCCGACCGGCGGCGCGTCCATATTTAATGGCGTTCTCGACGAGGTTGACGAAGACCTGCTGGAGGCGGTCGAGGTCGGCGCGGGCGCGGAGGCCGGCGGGGACTTCGTTGAGGAGGGTGGTGTTCCGTTCCGCCGCGCGCACTTGCATTTCCTCGAGCAGCTTACCGGTGAACTCGCGCAGGGCGATGTCTTCCAACTGCAGCTTGATGCCGCCGGATTCAAGCCGGGAGATGGTGAGCAGGTCCTCGATGAGGTTGCTCAGGCGATGGGAGTGGCGCTCGATGGTGCGGAGAAATTTTTCGGCCACGGCCGGGTTGTCCTTCGCACCGTCGAGGAGCGTTTCGACGCAGCCGGTGATGAGCGAGAGCGGGGTGCGGAGTTCGTGGCTGACATTGGCGACGAATTCGCGCCGGGTGTTTTCCAACTGACGGATGCGGGTCAGGTCGTGGAAGACGACGATCGCGCCCTGGGGCCGGCCTTCGCGGTCGAGGACGGAGGCGGCGTTGACCTCGAAATGACGCGGCGCGGCGCCGGGCAGCTCGATCTCGGCGCTCAGGCCCTGCTGTTCGGTCTTGAGCCGTTCGACGAGCGCGGCCAGCTCGTGCAGCCGGATGGACTCCATGAGGGTCTGCCCGCGGATGTCGGTGTGGATGCCGAAGAGCTGTTCAAGGGACTGGTTGGCAAGCAAAATCCGGCCCTGGCTATCGAGCAGCATCACACCCTCGACCATGCTGTTGAAGAGTGTCTGGCGCTCGGCGCAAGCCTGATCATCGGCTTCACGGCGGAGCTGTTCGGTGGCGGCGAGTTCGCGGCGGAGGCGGTCGGTCTCGCGGCGGGCGCGGGACGAGCGCCACCACCAAGTGAAGCTCAGGGCCACGAGGGCGGCGGCGAGAAGAATGGTCAGCGTGGTCCACATGGCATCAGGGCCGGGCCGGGCGGCGGAACGGTGCCCGGCCGGCTCAACCTTCCACCAGCCGGTAGCCGACGCCGCGCACGGTGTCGAGATATTTGGCGGCACGGCCCATCTTTTCGCGGAGGCGGCGCATGTGGGTGTCCACGGTGCGGGTGTCGATGAGGTTGTCGTATTCCCACACGTCCTGCAGCAGCTTGTCGCGGGACTGGACGCGGCCCTTGCGCTGGGCAAGGACGGTGAGGAGCTTGAATTCGGTGGCGGTCAACTCGACGCGCTTGCCCTGGATGCGGACTTCGTGGCGCGGGATGTCGATCTGCAAATCTCCTAGGACGATGCGGTCCGCCTTCTCGTCCGTCGGACGGCCGCGACGCAGGAGACCTTTAACCCGCAGCACGAGTTCGCGCGGGCTGAAGGGCTTGGTCACGTAATCATCCGCGCCGAGTTCGAGGCCGAGCACGCGGTCGATCTCCGCGCCCTTGGCCGTGAGCATGATGATGGGAATGGCGGCGGTGGCGGGATCGCGTTTCAAAATTTTGCAGACTTCCATGCCGTCGATCTCCGGCAGCATCACGTCGAGCAGGATCAGGCCGGGCAGCACGGTGCGGGCCTTCTGCAGGCCCTCGTTGCCGTCGGCGGCGGTGACGACTTCGTAACCGGCGGCCTTCAAGTTAAACTCGATCAGTTCGAGCGCGTCCAGTTCATCATCGACCACGAGTATTTTGGTGTTCATAAATTTTTTGTCAGGCGGTGGTGGCGGTCGCGGCTTTGCCGGAATGTCGGATGTCGCGGCCTTCGTAAAGATAGACGACCTCCTCGGCGACGTTGGTCGCGTGATCGGCGATGCGTTCGAGGCTTTTGGAAATGACCATCAGGTTCAGGCAGCGGGTGATGGTGGAGGGCCGCTCGATCATGTAGCTGGCTAGTTCGCGGTGAAGCTGTTTGTTGAGCGCATCGACCTCCTGGTCGCGCGGAATGACGGTGCGAGCCTTGGCCGGGTCGCGGTTGACGAAGGCATCGAGCGCCTCCTTGAGCATGTCGAGGCCCATGCTGGCCATGCGGGGGATGTCCACGTAGGGCTTGAGCTGCGGTTCCTGGCCTAGTTCGAGCGCGCGACGGGAGATAGTGGTGGCTTCGTCGCCGACGCGCTCGAGGTCGCGGGAAATTTTCATGGCCACGGTGATGAGGCGCAGGTCGATGGCGAGCGGGGCCTTGGAGAGGAGCGAAATGGCCAACTCGTCGATCTCCATTTCGAGGATGTCGAGCTGACTGTCGTCCGCCTTGACGGTGCGGGCCAGTTCGTCGTTGCGCTCGACGAGGGCCTGGATGGAGCGGTTCACGGCGGCCGAGGCGAGGCTGGCCATGAGCAGCAATTTTTCCTTCAGGGAATCCAGTTCCGTTTCGAAGTGGCGGTGCATGTTCATAGATTAAAAGTCGGCGTGGCCGAAAGCACGGCAAATCCGGGGCGTTTCAACTGGGAACCACTCAATGAAACCACGAATGGACGCGAATGAACACGAATGGGAAAGACACGGATAAACACGGATTGAATCCGTGAAAATCCGGGCAATCCGTGTCTCCTCTCCGTTCGTTCGGATTTGTTTCGATTCGTGTTCATTCGTGGTCTCTGGTTCAGATCAACCAAACCGGCCGGTAATGTAGTCCTCCGTCTGCTTCTTCGCCGGGTTCGTGAAAATTTTCGTGGTCGTGTCGTACTCGATCAGTTCGCCGAGATAAAAGAACGCCGTGTAGTCCGAGATGCGCGCGGCCTGCTGCATGTTGTGGGTGACGATGACGATGGTGTAGTCGCGCTTCAGGTCGAGCACCAGCTCCTCAATCTTCGCGGTGGCGAGCGGATCGAGCGCCGAAGCCGGCTCGTCCATGAGAATGATCTCGGGCTTGATGGCAATGGCGCGGGCGATGCACAGCCGCTGCTGTTGTCCGCCGGAAAGCCCGAGCGCGCTGGTGTGCAGGCGATCCTTCACCTCGTCCCACAGCGCCGCGCCGCGCAGGCTCTTTTCCACGATGCCGTCAATCTCCGACCGATCCTTCACGCCCTGCAGGCGCAAGGCGTAGGCGATGTTTTCGTGGATGGATTTGGGGAACGGATTCGAGCGTTGAAAGACCATGCCGACGCGCTTGCGGAGTTCGATCACGTCCACCTCCGGGCTGTTGATGTCGTGGCCGTGAATCCGCATTTCGCCCTCGACGCGGACCCCGTCGATCAGATCGTTCATGCGGTTCAGGCAGCGGAGCAGGGTCGATTTACCACAGCCGGACGGGCCGATGAAGGCGGTCACCACTTTTTCGCGGATGAAGAACGAGATGTCCTTCAACGCCTGGGAACGGCCGTAGTAGAACGACAAATTTTTCAGGTCGATGAGCGGCGCGCGGCTCGAATGTTCCTCCGCCGGCGCGCCGGGCCGGGCGGAATCGACTTTGATTTTGGGCAGCGTGATTTCAGAAACGGTCATAAAATTTTAATGGGCCGCCCGCATTTTTCGGCGCATCCGGGCGCGCACAAAGATGGCGACGATGTTCAAGGTGAAGGTCAGCAACAGCAGCGCCAGCACGGTCGCGTAGAGCAGCGGCCGGGTCCGCTCGATGTCCGGCGACTGGGTGGACAGAATGAAAACGTGGTAGCCCAGATCCATGAACTGGTCGGTGAGCGACTTGGGCAGGCTGGCCATGTAGTAGGCCGCGCCGGTGAAAAGAATGGGCGCCACTTCTCCCGCCGCGCGACTGACGGCGAGAATGCCGCCGGTCATGATGCCGGGCAGCGCCTGCGGCAGGACGATTTTGAAAATCGTTTCCAGTTTGGTGGCACCCAAAGCAAGACTCGCCTCGCGCAGGCCGGAGGGAATGGCCTTGAGCGATTCCTCGGTGGCGACAATGACGACGGGCAGCGTCATCACGGCGAGCGTGAGCGAAGCCCAGAGGATCGCGGGCTTCCCCCAGTGCGGCTCCGCGCCCGCGTGAAACAGGCGGTCCAGATTCTGCCCGGCGAACGCGATGAAAAATCCCAGGCCGAACAGGCCGAAGACAATCGACGGGACGCCCGCGAGATTGTTGACCGCGCCGCGGATGAAGCGCGTCCAGAGCGAACCGGAGCGGGCGTATTCGGTGAGATAGATCGCGGTGATGACGCCGATGGGAATGACAAAGATCGTCATCAGGATGACCCGGGCGGCCGTGCCGAGAATCATCGGGAGCACGCCGGCATTTTCCACGCTGAACATGTCGCGCTCCGTCCCGCCGGTGAGGAAGCGCCACGAGAAACTCCCCCACCCTTCCCAGACCACGTTGCCGAGGATGATCGCGAGAATCGCCAGGATCAAAAACGTCGCCAGCCCGGTCAGCCCGGTGAAGAAAAACGAGCCGGCGTCAAAACCGTCCGTCCGAAAATGGCGGCCTGGCGGGTGGATGGCTGGAGGCTGGGCCGTGTTCATGCCTTGCCCTCCAGTTTGCGTTTCAACCGGTGCATGACCATGTCGCCGGCAAAGTTCGCGGCGAAGGTGACGATAAAGAGCAGCGCGCCGATCAAAAACAAAATCCGATAGTGATGCCCACCCGTCACCGTCTCGGCCAGTTCCGCCGCGATGGTCGCGGTCATGGTGCGCGTGGAATCAAAGAAGCTGCCGGAGACGATGCTGGCATTGCCGCTGGCCATGAGCACGATCATCGTCTCGCCGATCGCGCGGCCGAAGCCGAGCACCACCGCCGCGAAGACGCCGGGAATGGCGGCGGGCAGGACGATTTTCCACGCGGCCTGCCAGCGGGACGAGCCGAGCGCGAGCGCCGCCTGGGTGTAACTGCGCGGCACGCTGGTCAGCGCGTCCTCGGCGATGGAGAACACCACCGGG
Organism: Verrucomicrobiales bacterium; assembly: GCA_947502425.1. Taxonomy (GTDB): domain Bacteria; phylum Verrucomicrobiota; class Verrucomicrobiia; order Limisphaerales; family SIBH01; genus SIBH01. Next base: position 1,280 of record CANMZY010000031.1, on the reverse strand, counting down.
ATGATCGCCAGCCCCAGCGCGATGCCGGCCACAAAGGCGTTCAGGCGCGATTCGTAGCCGAAAACTTTTTGCAAAACGGTGGCCATGACGATGAGCGCGAAAAAGCCGAGCACCACGGAGGGAATGCCCGCAAGCAACTCGATGGCGGGCTTGAGCCATTCCTTGGCCCAGGCCGGGGCCAGTTGTGAAACGTAGATCGCCGCCGCCAGCGCCAGCGGCACGCTGAAGAGCAGCGCGACGAGAGTGGCCTTGAGGCTGCCGATGATGAGCGGGACGAGATTGTATTTGTGGATGAGCGAGACCGGCTGCCAGATGTAGGAGGGTTTTTCGTAACCGGTCCAGGCGTGGGGCCAGAAGAGATAGTGCCATGAGGTGGTGTTGACCGGGGCGTCCTTGTCCACGGGCTTCTCCTTGTCGGCCTCGACTTTGATTTCCATCATCAGCTTGCGCGTTTCGAGGTCCATCGAGTCGAACTTGGCCTTGGTCAAACCGAGGTAGGCGCGCAATTCCGCCGGTGAATGCTTATCCATCTCGGCGACGGGGATGACGGTCTGCACCGAGGAGCTGTTCATCTTCCCGGTGACAACCGGCCAGGCCTCGCGCCCGACGAAGGCGAAGATCAGGAAGATCATCACGATGGCCGAGAGCGAGACGAGAAAGATGCCACGCTCGACGAGCCATTCGAGCGGGCGGGACTGATGCCCCTTGCGGAGGCTTTCCCACGAGCGGGCGGCGTCTGTTTGTTTCTCGTTCATTCGTCAAAGTCAAAGTGGGCAGGCAAGGAAGAACGCTTCACTCACCCGCCCACCATTGATCGCAGGAGGAACCGATGATCAAAGTCTCGGCGTTACTCGCGCAGGGTTTTCGGAAGCGGGAAGTAGCCCACGTCCTTGACAATTTTCTGGCCGTCGTCGCTGCGGATCCAGTTCAGGTAGGAACCGACCTCGCCCTTGTCCAGCGCCGGGTTCACATAAATGTAGAGATAACGCCAGATGGGATAAGTGCCCTTGACCACGTTTTCCTCGGTCGGTTCGATGGCCGGCGAGCCTTCTTCCTTTTTGATCGCGAGATGTTTCGCGCCCGCGCCGTAGGCCGCGCCGCCGTAGCCGATGCCGTTCTTGTCCTTGGCCACGGCCTGGAGGACCGCCGCCGTGCCGGGCATGGTCTGGGCCGCCGCCAGGAAGTCCTTCCCGCCGAGCACGTGCTCCTTGAAGAACTCGTAGGTGCCGGAGCTGTTCTCGCGGCTGTAAACGGTGATCGGCGCGTCGTTGCCGCCGACC
>CANMZY010000030.1:0-16410 GCA_947502425.1 Verrucomicrobiales bacterium | reverse complement strand
CGCGAGCGGCGAAGGTTTCGTCACCACCCACGACAATGCGTTCTTCTTCGTGGAACCCAAACCCGCGAAAATCACCGACGCCCAGCGCACCTGGCTCACCAATTATCTGAACCGCTTCGAGGCCGCCCTCTACGGGCCAAATTTCCGCCATCCGACGAACGGTTACGCCGCGTTCATCGACGTGGACTCCTTCATTGACCATCACCTCTTCGTCGAGGCGACGAAGAACGTGGACGGGTTTCGCTTCAGCACCTACTTCACCAAGGATCGCGGCGGAAAAATCAAGATGGAGCCGGTCTGGGATTGGAACCTGAGCTTTGGCAACGCCAAGGGCAAACAGGGTTACATGACGGACACCTGGTACTGGCCGCAGCTCTCCGACCAGCAGTACTCCTGGTTCCGCCGGCTGTTTGAAGACCCGGAGTTCAGCCAGCGCTACGTGGACCGCTGGGCCGGGTGGCGGACCAATGTCTTCAGCACCACGAACGTTCTCGCGCGCCTCGACCGCCTGGTGGCGACGCTCACCGAGCCGGCCGCGCGCAACTTCGAGCGCTGGCCCATCCTCGGCGTGCTCGTCGGGCCGGAATACTTCGAAGGGACAAATTACCTGTCCGAAATCCAGAACCTCCGGGACTGGACCACCAACCGCTTCGCGTGGATCGACGCGCAGTTGGTGCCGCCACCCGTGATCAGCCACGCCGTCGGCGGATCGAACAATACCGAGGTCGTCAGTTTTGCCGCGACCAATGGGCAGGTTTTTTTCACCACCGACGGCTCCGATCCGCGCCTGCCCGGTGGGGCCGTCTCCGTTTTGGCGCACGAGTATCAAACCCCGATGCCCGTCGCCAGCCCGCTCACCATTGTCGCCCGCACCCGGCGCACGAATGGTTGGAGCAGTCCGGTGCTCCTGAAAGACCCGCCCCGAAAGCCCCGGTAATTTCCGGCCGCGACCGGATCACCGCCAGCCCTCAGAACACTTCATTCCACTGCGTGCGATCCTGGAGCATGATCTCGCGGAGCAGCCGGATGGGCGGGGCGCCGTGCCGGAGCATCTCGTCGTGGAATCCCTGGAGCGAATACTTCGCGCCCTCCTGCGCCTGCCAGTCGCGGCGGAGTTTCAGAACCTGCAGCTTGCCCAGCGTGTAGTAGAGATAGCCGGGATCGTAACTGCCGCGAATGGCCTCCGACCGCGCGGGCTTCTGCTCGTAATAACAGTTGTCCTCGAAAAACTTCGCCCCCTCCTCGACCGTCATCCCCTGGCAATGAATGCGGATCGAGACGCACAGCCGGCACAGCCTCAGCAACGCCTCGTCCGATTGCGCGAGCCGATACTTCGCGGCGCGCAACCGGTCTGCGGCGGTGGGCGCGACGTAATTGTCCAGTCCGAACCCCTCATCCACCGCCATCTTCTCGGTGTAATGCGCCCAACCCTCGGTGAAGGCGTAGCTGGTCAAAATTTTCCGCAGCCGGTTCGCACTCGACGCGTTGAGGTGGATGAATTGCAGGTAGTGCCCGGGATACGCCTCATGAATCGAGACGATGTCCGTCGTGTAATAGTTGAAGGCGGTCAACCACTCGTCCTTTTTCTCCGGCGTGTCCTTCGCATCGGGCGGCGTGACGTAGTAATACGCCTCCGTGGCCATCGTCTCGAACGGCCCGGGCGTGTCCATGCTCGCGAAGCTCGTCGCGCGCGCGAACTGCGGCGTCTCCTCGACCCGCACGCGCACATCCGTCGGCATCGAGACAATCTTGCGGTCGATCAGAAACTGCCGGATGCCCTCCAGATTTTTCTTCGTGTCGGGAATCAGCCCCTGCTCCGTCGGATGATCTTTCTGAATCTCCTTGAACACCTCGATCGGTTTCTTCGCAGGATCAATCTGCCGCGCCGCCTCGGCGAAGGCCGCCTGCTCGCGCTTCAACTCCGCCATGCCAATCTCCAGCACGCGTTCCGGGGTAAGAGTGAGCAGCTCGTCATTGCGCAACATGCGGGCGTAATCCGCCCGGCCCAACGCGTAACGGGCGTGGGCGCGCGGCAGCCGCTCCTGTTCGAGCCATTTCACGAAGGCGCGCAGCTCGGTGACGGCGCGCTGGTTCGCGGCGTTGAACTCGGCCATCAGCACCGGGTTCTTCACGTCCTTGAGCGCGCCCACCAGATCCTTCCCCAGAAAATCCGCCGAGCCACCAGCCACTTCGATGGCCGTCTCGATGAAAGGTTTCGCCAGGGACGGTTCCAGATTCGCGCGGGCGTCGGCCAGAAGTTTCGGCGCCTGCCGGAGAATCGCGACCACCGAGCCGACGCGTTGCTCCAGCGGGGCGAAGTCGCGCTTGATGTAAATGTTCACGTCGAACGCGCCGGCGTAGGTCATCGGATTGCGCGTGTAACTGTGCATCGCGTCGAACCGGAACAGCTCCCCGCGCACCGCCGCCTGCAACAATCGCAGATCATGATGCGACCCCGCGCCCAACTGCTGCACCGGCCATTGCGCCAGCCTGCGCTCAAACTTCATCAGGCGCGCGCGCTCGGCTTCGATCGAGCCGCGGCTATAGTCGGTGATCTTGCCGTCATACTCGTGCAACCCCAAGGCGGTGCCGGTCTGCGGACGCCACGCCAGATAACCCGCGAGAAACTCCTCCGAGACGCGGGTGAACGCCGCATCGTCGCTGGCGGAAGAAGGCGCCGCCGGTTCCAGCCGGGCGCAGCCGACCACGAGGACGAGACAGAGGGAAAATAAATGTCGGTTCACGCGCGCAGTGTTATCCGGGAATCAAGCCGGAGAAAAGCGGGAAGAGAGGCCGGAGAACACCGGGGCGGTCCTTTTCACCGTGGCGTCCTGCCAAGAATCCGGATTGTTTTGCATGACATTTCCAGAGCGACCGCCTATTGAAACTAGTGTGCAACACGGCGTCATTCCATCCAGCCGGGGCAAGATGACCGGGCCTCGGTCATCGACCGACGCCACCGGGGCGCACGGATCTGTCGAGCCATGACTTTGCCAAACCATCCTGTCGTCCGTGCCGCGTTCCCGCCAAAGGCCCGGGCGTGGTGGATTTTTTTTCTAGCGTTCATGGTTCACGCGATCGAGTTGCCGGCCGAGGATGCGGCTAAGTTCAACACGAATGTGCGGCCGAAAAGTGAAAGCGGTTGGGCGTTCAAACCGGTGACCAGGCCCGCCGTGCCCAAGGTGAAATTATCCAACCTGGTGTTGACGCCGGTTGATGCGTTCATCCTCGCCAAACAGAAAGGCCAAGGCCTCGAGCCCGCGCCGCTGGCCTCCCGTCAGGCCTTGCTCCGCCGCGTCACTTTCGATGTGACCGGCCTGCCTCCCACGCCCGAGGAGATGGACGCTTTCCTGGCCGACACTTCATCGCGGGCATACGAAAAGGTCGTGGACCGTCTGCTGGCCTCGCCGCACTACGGCGAGCGTTGGGCCCGGCACTGGCTCGATGTCGTGCGCTACGCCGACACGGACGGTTTCGCCATTGATGAGGAACGTCCGACACTCTGGCGTTACCGGGATTATGTTGTCCGTGTGTTCAATGAGGACCGGCCCTTCGATCGTTTCATCCGCGAGCAACTGGCCGGCGACGAACTGGACGCGGGGAGCGAAGGGATCATTGCCACCGGCTTTTACCGGCTCGGCCCGTGGGAGGCCGACAACATGGTGGAGGAAAACAAACGGCAGGATTACCTCAACGAAATCACCGACGCGGTCGGGGCCGCCTTTCTGGGAATCACCGTGGGTTGCGCCCGGTGTCACGATCACAAATACGACCCGATTTCCATCGAGGATTATTACAGCCTGCAGTCGTTTCTCTCCCCGTTGAAGCGCGCCGAGCCGCCCGCGAAATTTCTCGAGGCGGAAAAGCTCGGCGAGTTCCAAGCGCAACAGGCCATCGCCGAGGAGGAGATGATCCGGCGACAACGCGCGTTGTCGAAGTTTCGCACCGCTTTCAAAACCCGGGTCGCGTCCATCCTCAAGAAGCCGGTCGCGGAACTAGACGACAAGCAATTCGATGAGGCCTTTGGCAAGGACCCCAGCTACACCAAGGATGAGATCGATCAATTCAACAAGCTCAAGATGGCGGTCGGGGAGTTCAAGGGACCGGCCCGCTTCAAAGCCGTGGCCTGCGCGGTGGCTAATCCCACCAACCAAGAGCCGTTCGCGGAGACGCGCGTGCTCAAGGGCGGGAGCGTGACTTCTCCCAAACAAACCGTCACCCCGGCGTTCCTTTCCGCCGTCAAGCCGTGGACGGCGGAATGTTTCGCCGAGCAGGCCAAATTGAAATCCACCGCCGCCGGCCGGCGCAAAGTTCTGGCGGAATGGATTGCCAGCCCGAAGAACCCGCTGACGGCGCGCGTGCAGGTCAACCGCCTCTGGCAGCATCATTTTGGAGCGGGGATCGTCGCCACGGCCAATGACTTTGGGGTGAACGGGGCCGCCGCGAGTCACCCCGAGCTGCTCGATTATCTGGCGACCAGCCTGATCGAAAACGGCTGGCGGCTCAAACCCATCCACCGGCTGCTGCTCTTGTCGCGCACCTACCGGATTTCCTCCCGCCATCCTCAGCACGAAGCCTGCGCCCAGATTGATCCTGACAACCGGCTGCTCTGGCGCGCCCACTTCCGCCGACTCGAGGGCGAAGTCCTACGAGATTCGATGCTGGCCGTCAGCGGCCGCCTGCTGCTCACCCCGGGCGGCCCCGGCTTTTTTGAAGAGCTGCCCCCGGAGATGGGGCGCGATTTCGACATGTTCAAATGGGATCCTTCCGAGGAAAATCAGCGCCGCCGCCGCAGCCTCTACCAGTTTCAACGCCGCAACCTCGTCATCCCGATGATGGAATCCTTTGACGGAGCCGACATGTCCGCGTCCTGCCCGAAACGCAGCGCCTCGGTTACCACCCCGCAGGTCTTCACCCTTTTCAACAGCAACTTCTCCCACGAAACCAGCCGGCATTTTGCCCGGCGCGTGCTGCGCGAAGCCGGCCCGGCACCGGGCCGCCAGGTGGAACGCGTGTTCAGCCTCGCCTTCGGCCGGAAACCGACCACGCCGGAACTGGACGCCGGCGTCCGCTTCCTCGGGAAACAGCCCGGCACAGAAACGACGGACAGCACACCCTCGAAGGCGCTGGCGGATCTTTGCCTCGTCGCCCTGAACGCGAACGAGTTTTTGTATCTGGATTGATGCCCTCATGAAATCGCACCCGAACTCAACCACCACCCCGCCGGTGGACACCGGCCTGCTCGACCGGCGCGGGTTCATCTACCAACTCGGCTCCGGCGTCGGTGCCGTGGCCTTGAGCTGGTTGCTGAATCAGAACCGCACCGCCGCCGCAACGCCGGGGCCCAACCCGGCCCTCAATCCGATCCTCGCCCGGCCGCCACATTTTCCCGCGCGCGCCAAGTCCTGCATTTTTCTGATGATGGAAGGTGGAGCCAGCCACATGGACACCTTCGACCCCAAACCCAAGCTCAGGGAACTGGAAGGAAAAGTCTTCAAGCGGGACGAAAAGCAAAAGTCGAATCAGAACAACGGCGATCGTTTCTTTACACCGTCCCCGTTCCAGTTCCAGCGTTACGGCCAGTGCGGGATGGACGTCAGTGAACTGTTCCGGCACACGGCAAGCCGTGTGGATGATCTCGCCTTCATCCGTTCGGTCTATGCCCAGAGCGACAACCATCCGGCCGCCCTGTTTCAGTTCCTGACCGGGCAGGCCTTTCAAGGTAGCCCCTCGATTGGCTCCTGGGTGGTTTACGGCCTGGGCACGGTGAACCAAAATCTCCCCGCCTTCATCGTGCTCCGGGACGGCCAACCGTTTGGCGGCACGGCCACCTGGGGCAACGCCTACCTTCCCACCTGCTACCAGGGAACCCAACTCCGCAGCGGCGCCATTCCGATCCTCGACCTCCAACCCCCCGAAGAAGTCGGCCGGCAGCGCCAGCGTGAAAACCTCGACCTCCTCCAACAGTTTAACCGCGAACACCTCCAGCGCAATCCCACCCATCCCGACCTCGAGGCGCGCCTCTCCAGTTACGAACTCGCCTTCCGCATGCAGACGGAGGTGCCCGGGACGCTCTCCATCGACGGCGAACCGGAGTCCATTCGCAAACTCTACGGACTGGACCAGGAGAAAACCAAGGCCTTCGGCACCCGTTGCCTTCTGGCCCGCCGCCTAATCGAGCGCGGCGTCCGCTTCGTGCAACTCTGGTCGGGCGGATGGGATTCACACGATGATATTGCCAACGGCCATCGCCGGGCCGCCGAGAAGGTGGACCTCCCCATCGCCGGACTAATGCAAGACCTCAAACAGCGCGGACTGCTCGATGAAACCCTCGTCGTCTGGGGCGGCGAATTTGGCCGCACCCCCGACACCAACGAGGGCAACCACAAAAAAAACAAACACGGCCGCGACCACAATCCCGGAGCCATGACCATGTGGTTCGCCGGTGGCGGCACCGCCGGTGGCAAGATCATCGGGACCACCGACGACATCGGCAACAAGGCCGTCGAAAACCGGAAAAGCCTGAAAGACGTTCACGCCACCCTGCTCCACCTCATGGGCCTCGACCAATCCAAGCTCACCTTCTACCACGCCGGCCGTTTCAAACAATTGACCGACACCGGCGGAAAAATCATCCGCGAGATCCTGAGCTAGTCGCTGCACTGGGCTCAATCGCCGCCTTGGTGAACGTCTCCACCTCGTGACTCAGACCGCAGCCCGCCGGAAACCAAACAAATTCAACGGCACCAGTCGCACGCAGCGCTGCATGTAGTGAGAAGGTCGCCTCGCAGGGGAACTATTTCCAAAACGCGCGCACCACACGTTCCCATTCGTCGGCCATGAGCTGATGGCCGCGATAGGTGGGATGCACGTTGTCCCAAACCCAGTAGTCGGCCGGGGCGCGTTTGGCGGCCTCGTCGAAGACGCGCTGGAATTGCACGAGGGCCGCGCCGTGTTTCTTCGCCACCCGGGCGACCACTTCCTGCCGCTTGACGATGGCCTCGCCGAGCTGACCGGTGGGTTTCAGGAAGGGTTCGCAGAGGACGAGCTTGATCTTCGGGTTGGCCGTCTGCGCGTCAGTGAGGAGCTTGTCATAGATCTGCTCGAATTGATCGAGGGGCACGCCGCGGCTGTGGTCGTTGACGCCGATGAGAATGCTCAGCACGTCCGGCTTCAGATCGAGGGTGTCCTTCTGCCAGCGCTTTTCCAGTTCGAGCACGGTGTTGCCGCTGACGCCGCGGTTCATGAAGTCGAGCTTGGACTCCGCGAAGGCCGCGCCATGCCGGGCCGCGGTGATGAAGGCGTAGCCGTGGCCGAGGATGTGGTTCGGGTCTGCGCTGCGCCCGCGGTTTCCGTCGGTGATCGAGTCGCCTTGAAAGAGGATGCGCGTGCCCGGCACAAACGCGGCGATGGGTTCAAGGGCGCAGTGCGCAGGCCGCGCGGCCAGCAGCAGGGCGGCGAGAGTGAGAAGGATGGTTTTCATTTTCATTTCAATTGTTGTTCGAGCCAGGGTGAAACTTTCTCCACCCAGCGCGCGGCGTGTTCGCGCAGGCCGGGGCCGCTGAAGTGGACGCCCTTCCCGCCGGCTTCGCGAAGCTGGCCTTTGATGGCATCACTGTCGGGACCTTCCAACGCGACGGCGTCCTTCCACAAAGACGCCTGCGCCGCGCGGATGTCCGGCGAGGCTTCATCGCCCGGCACATGGTAGCTGACCTGCGCGACGAACCACGGCGCGTCCCAGCCGGCGGCGTGGCGCGAATCGCGGATGATTTTCTCGAGCTGCTCGCGGTAGAGTTTCCCCGGGAGCGTCCGCGTCTGATCCGCCTGATTGGCGTCGCTCTCGCCCTGGTGCCAGAGCACGGCCCGAAAGCCGCGCGGCCCCATCTGCTTCATGCGCGCCACGAGCGTGTTGTAGGCCTGGCCCAGGCTCGCCCATTCGCCGCTGGGCAGACGTTGCAGGTTCCATTCCATCGTCGAGGGATGAGGGAACTGCGCGCCCTTGGGCAGCCATTGCCGGACACTCGAGGCGCCAATGCCACAGGCCACGAAACCCACCGGCACTCCGAAGCGTTCCCCGATCGCGTCCCCAAACGGAGGGAGGAAACTGCCGCCGCCGCCGCTGGCGCCGGGTTGCGGATCGTTGGCGGGCTGCCAGCGTTTACCATTCAAGGTGGCGACCTTGCCGGTCTTCGGACGCTGTTTCTCCGCGCCGTGATTGGCGGAGTTCGACTGCCCGGCGACCACGAACACCTCCCCCACCCCGACATGCTCGACGAACGTTTCCGCAATCGTCTTGTCGCCGGCCAACACGCGCACTTCGAGGCGATACCAGCCGCCGGCCGCAACTTCCATTTTCGCTGCGAACGCCGGGCCGGTGAAAGTGGCCACAAGTTTTTTCCACTCACCCGTCTTCTCGCCAACGACGATGCGTGCCTCGACCGCCGCGTCCTTGGCGTCGGCGTCGGCCAGCGCGCCGGTGAGCGTGATGGTTCCCCGGGTTTTGGATTCCCGCTGGATGACTTGATAATCCACCGGCGCGGTGACGGTGAGCGTGGCGGCGTGCAACGGATTGACCGCAGCAAGCAGGAGGGCGGCGAGGGCGAGGAGGGTGAGTTTCATGGTGAGGATTATTTTTCGGAGACGTCGGACGCGGGTTTGTTTCGCCGGTTATTGGCGGGCGGTGACCACTCGGCGGGCCGGGGCTTGGTGACTTTCAGCGGCGCCTGGTCGCCGTGGCGCTCCATCTCGCGCTGCAGGAGCGCCGTCAGCTCCACGACCTTCGCGGCGTGCGCGGGCTGGCCGGCGAGGTTGGTGAGTTCGTGCGGGTCGGTCTGCAAATCGAAGAGCTGGGTCACGTCCACCTGCGGATAACGGATGAGTTTCCAGCGTTCGTCCCGGACGGCCCGCTGCACCTGGCGATAACCGAAGAGCAGGTTGGTTCGCGCCGGACGCTGCGGGTCGCGCAGGGTCGCGCCAAGGTCACGACCCTCGCTGGTCTTCGGCGCGTCCACTCGGCACCACGCGCCCAGCGTGGGCATCACATCGAACAGATAACACATCGCGTCCGTGGTCTTGCCCGCCGCGATGCCCGGCCCGGCGATGATGAGCGGCACGCGCATCGAATGTTCATAAACATTCTGCTTCCCGATCAACCCATGGCTGCCGCGCGCCACCCCGGAGTCCGCGCTGAAGACGATGACCGTGTTCGTCGCGAAGGGCGACGCCTCGAGCGCATCCAGCACCCGGCCAATCTGCACGTCGAGAAACGAGATGTAGCGATAGTAATCCGCCGTCATGCTTCGCACCGCGGCCGGCGTTCGTGGCCAGGGCAGGAGACGCTCGTCCCGCACCACCATCTCGCCGTTGTCGAACGGATGCTGCGGAAGAAAGTTCGCCGGGAGCGGAATTTTGTCCGCCTCGTAGCGGACCGGAAAATCCGGCGGCACGATATGCGGATCATGCGGCCCGTCGAACGGCAGGTAACAAAAGAACGGCCCCGTCTGGTGCTCCTTCAGAAAACGCACCGTCTCGTCGGTGAACACTTCGCAAGAATGTTTGGGCGTGGCGACGGGCGCCCGGACCTTCCCCTCCACCATTTCGCTCAACTTCACGTGCATCGGATCCGTCATCCCGCCCAGGAACATCCCGCGCGCCACCTGAAAGCTGCGCACCAGGGACGCATCGCCATTGTGCCACTTCCCGCTGACAAACGTCGTGTAGCCCGCCCGCCCGAACGCCGCCGGCCACGTCTCGTCCCGCATCAGCTTCTCGTCAATGTGAAACAATCCGCGCCCCGAAAGCAGCATCGCCCGCGACGGCACACAGGTCGCACCCTGCAATCCGCCCTGCATGTAGGCGCGCCGGAACGCCACCCCGCGCCGCACCAACCGGTCGAGGTGCGGCGTCTTGATGACCGGATTGCCGAGCGCCGCGATGGTGTCCGCCCGCTGATCGTCGGCGAAGATGAAGAGCACATTGGGCCTCACCTCCGCCGCGCCGCCCGAGGACAACGCCGCGCTGCCCAAAGCGCAAAGCAGGAACGCAACAAGTTTCATGATCGCGCTTAGTGGAACAGCGAACCAACTCCCGCGCAATTCGAGAATCTCCCCCACCGTGCGGCCGGACTACGGCCGCGGGTTCTGGCGGGACCGGGCGTGGACGAGGACGCTGGCAATGATGGCCAGAAGCGCGAGGACAACGGTCGCGCCAATGATGTTGCGCGGGGTGAAGATGCTGCCGGGGGCTTCGCCATTCGAGACAGTGGCGATGACCGGGCTGGCGGAGGTGGCTGACTTCTGGCCGATGTTTGGTGTTCCGCATTTGTTCAGAGTTGCAGAAATGGCCGGAGATGTCTGGCTGGCGGCACGGTTGGAGGCAGCAGCGTTTGAGGCAGCACGGGCGGCTCTCACTCTCGCATACCCCGCAGCAAACATTTCATCGTCCGTTTGCATCAGTGGAATCGCCGGAGGATCAGTTTCGACTCTTGGTCGGACACGAAGTTCAAGATCGCCAGAGTAGAGTTCTTCCCATCCACCGCCTGAATTCACATTGATAAATGCCTTGAGCCTTCCATGTCCCGGCGGCAGTCGGGCCAAGATGTCCCCGCACCAAGCGTTCACAGACCCGGTTGCGTTTGCAGCTATAGACCGATCAAATCCCGAAACAAGCCTCGTGTAACGGCTGGGGACAAGATATGTTTTCTCGACTGTTTCTCCAGAATCCGTTGACCAAACAAGTTTGAACATTTGATCCGATATATCAGCTGAAATAGATCGGGCGACCTTTGTTTGATTTGTTAGATACAAAAAGACTCTAGGGGGAAAACCCGCAGGAAAGACCCCGTTGGTCGTCGTTATCCCCATCACCCACTTTTCCACGGGTTGTCCCCAATAGATTTCTGGTTGCGCTTGCCCGAGAGCCGGCAGCGACAAGGCTGCGAAAATCACCAACACGATTGATCGATAAAAAGTTTTCATGGCGGGCTCTGGCTGGGTTTCGCCCGCTTGGCTTCGGCCAGGACAAAATCCACCAGCTCCTGGCACTGGAAGAAGCCGCTCCACATGTTGTGCCCCTGGCCGGGGGGAATGATGAGCTGCATTTTTCCGCCGAGCGCCTCGTAGCGTTTCTTCACTTCACCGGAGTTGGCTTCGAGCGGCACGACCTTGTCCACGTCGCCATGGATGGCGAAGAGCGGCACGCCGGCTTTGGCCAGCGCCGCCAGACGGTCGATGGGATTGTGCTCCTTGAGCTTCGCGGAAAATTCCGCCGCCGTGAGATGATACGCGCCGCTGGCCGACGCCACGCCCGGATAGCTGGCCACGTTGCAGACCGGATAAATGCCCGCGAACCCTGCGACCTTGTCCGCATTTTCTGCCGCCCACGAGAGCGTCATCAAGCCGCCGCGGCTGCGTCCCAGCAGCACGGCTTTGGCGGCGAGACCACGCCGGCAGGTCAGCTCCTTGTAAAAGGCCGAGTAAAGCGCTCGTCCATCCGGACTGCCAAAGGATTCGCCGACATCGATGCCGGCGATGGCGATGCCCGCGTTGGTGAAGCGCTCGAACATCCACCGCTCCTCGGGACCCGGCAGGCCCGGCAGCGTGGGCGCATACCAGACCCAGGGGATGGGGGCGTTGGTGGTTTTCAACTGCGGATAAATCACAAACGCAGGCCGGCCCTCGACCCGGAAAACCTCGCCGGGCAGCGGCAGGTTTTTATTCGGCGCATCGGCGGCGGGGAGCGCGACCGGCGAAATCAAGAGCAGGACGGCAAGGGGTAATATTTTCATGCTGGGTTCCTCGCTGTTTCCAGTAGAATAGCTCGGAGAAGAATGGAACTTGATTTGGAGCAAGGTCCGCCCTCACCCCGGCCCTCTCCCCCGGGGAGAGGGAGATGTTTCTGGACGCGCGTGGAGACACGGGCACGCTGTGAAATCTCTCCGCGTTTCCCCGCCGGTGGCCAGAAGTCGGGAGCGTGACGGAAGCAGAAGGACTGAGTGCGTTTCTCCCTGTCCCCGGGGGAGAGGGCCGGGGTGAGGGCGAGCGTTTCTCCGATGCTCGCCCCCTCGCCAAGAGCCATTCCACTGAAAACAGCGAGGAATCTCATAATGTTCGTTGATGGTGCCCTACGGCAGTTTTCCTGTCACGCGTTCCAACGTCCCGCTTCGGGCCACCTCCCGTCCGTCGGCAAAGATACGCAGGCCCTTGCCCTGGCCGTACCGGGCGCCGGTCTTGTCGAAGAGAATCGTAAGGTTCCGGCCGTGATAGGGAATCTGATCGAGACAGAAATACTCCCACGCCGGCGGCGCAAGTGGGTTCACCTCGACGGTGTTGTCGGCGCGCGGGCGTAAGCCGACGAGTCCGCTGATCACGAGGTCGCAGAAGGTCGAATGATTGTAATCCTTGCCCCGCTCCACGCCGCCCTTACCGGCCTCCCACGTCCCGTTCTTCCAGGCTTTCAGGCGCGTGCGCGAAATCCAGTCACCGTTCGTCGGATTCAAATTCTCATCGATCCACGGCACGACGCGACCATCGTCGAGTTTGAGCCGGTGGGACCGCGCGTAAATTTTCAGCAGCTCGAAATAATCCTTCGCGCTGATGGCGTCCTGGGGCGGACCGTTCAGCAGATTGGCCAGGCCGGTGAGCGTCACGGCCGTCGAGTAGGGCCAACTCGGGCCGTTCCACTGGCACTCGTGACCCGTGTAGCGGAGCGCGAATTTCGGATGCCGCTGCTCGGCCGTGGTCAGACCGAAGGGCGCGAAGAATCCCTGCGGATCCATCGCCTGTTTCCAGGCCACGGCGAATTGAGGGTCCGGAAGATTGAAATACCAGGGCGTGAACCCGTGCAACTCTCGCACCTCGGCGAGCGGCTTGTTCTCGCCGCGCGGCCGCACCTTGAAAAACCTCGCGTCCGCGTCCCACAATTTTTCCTGCACGAGCTTCTTGATCGCCACCGCCTTCGCCCGATATTCGCCGGCCACCTCCGCTTGGCCCGCGAGTTCCGCGATCCGCGCAATGGCGGTGGCGTCGCCGAACTGATAGCTGTTGATCGTCGCGCGGTGACCGCTGCCGCCGATGGAAACCTCCATGCCGTCGCGATCATCGATCTGCCAGTAGAGACCGTTCGTGTCGCGCTTCGCCTTTTCCCAGGCAACGTAATTGGTGATGAGGGCGGGCAGAAGATTCACGGCGAGCGACTGGTCGCCGGTCACGGTGGCAAGCGCCCAGATGGAATCTGCGGCCCAGAAGGAATAGCTGCGGGGATTGCCGCCCTTGCCGAACCAGAAGCGCGAGTAGTCATCGAGAATTTTCGGATCGCTCAGCCAGCGGCCCTCGTAAAGGTGATGGCCCGCCGCGCAACTGATGGAGTTGAATTTCCCGGCCCAGCTCACGTTCGGCAGGAACTCGTCCACGATGAACCCGGCGGGCGTTTGCTTGATGTGCTTCCGGTAGGTCCACCAGCGGAAATAATAAGTCGTCGCGATCTCCTGGTCCGGGCAGTCGAACAGCGGGATGTTGCCCTTCAGAAAATCCCACGCGGCCGCGTTGGCGATCGCCCCCTTGTAGAGTTCGTGGTCCTGCTTGTTGAAGTCCTCGACGTAATGCTGGAAATCACCGGCCTTGAGGACGAGCGGCCGGGCCTCCGCCACGGCGGCCCGCGTGCCGGGAACAAGCGCGATCAACAGCGGGATGAGGAGGAGTGGTTTCAATCGAGTGGCTCGGTTCTTCGCTGTTGCTCGCCCTCACCCCGGCCCTCTCCCCCGAGGAGAGGGAGATGTTTCGGGACGCTGCTTTCCGCTGGAACGTGCTCAGAAGTCGCCCCGCCTTTCCCCGATAGCACGCGCCAGTCGAATGCTTGAGGAAGGTCAAAGAGCGGAGGGCCGTTTCTCCCTCTCCCCGGGGGAGAGGGCCGGGGTGAGGGCGAGCGCGGGGCTGACTGCTCAAGGCACCGTCTGAGGGACTCTACTCCAAACAGCGGAGAACCAGTTGCTCCATGTGGCCGGCGGAAGTTCATTTCGCGGGAACCACGAAGCTCTGGCTGTGGGCGCTGAATCCCTTCACCCCCATGTCCCGATAGACGCGCCCGGTGTCATGGCCCACGCCGGGCAGTTCCTGGTAGTGATGCGGAATCTTCAGTTCCTCGAGGAGCGCGTGCATGCGGCGGTTGCGGTCGAGATGCTGGTCCTTGTCGCCGATCACGAGGCCGATCGCCAGGCCGGTGCGGAGCTTGGCGGCGTTGCGGCGCACCCAGGCCCAGGCGGAGTTGTCGTCGAATTGTTGGATGTCGTCGCCGTGCATCTGCTTGAAGACGCCGGGCAATTCCTTCTTCAACTCGGTGCCGTTGGCCAACCCGGCGCCGTAGCCGATCACCGAGCTGAACAGCTCGGGAAACTTGAAGGCATAAAGCAACGCCCCCTGCCCGCCCTTGGAAAATCCTTCCACCGCGCGCCCTTCCTTTTTGGCGACGGTGCGAAAGGTGGCGTCGATGTGCGGGATGAGTTCCTTGATCACCACCGTCTCGCCCATGACCGAACCGTCGGGCGAATCCACGTAGCCGGAATGGCGGCCGGCCATGGCGTGAACGTAGATGACCGGCGGCACCTTGCCGGCTTTGATGGCCTCGTCCAAAAGTCCGAAGGCCATCAGGTGGGAACTTTCATTGCCGCCCCGGCCGTGAAGGTAATAGATCACCGGGAAGCGTCGTTTCGAGTCGGCGGCGTATTCGGGCGGCAGATAAATGTTGTAGCCGACCTCGCACTTCATGGAGGCGCTGGTGAAGGTCTTATGCTCCACGCCCGAAGGCAGCTTGCCGGGCGGGTTGTCCCACTTCTCGGCGTGCGCGAGACCGGTGAAAAAGGTCAAAGCGCAGAGACAGGCTAGACGCAGCAGGGTCGGATGTTTGAGTGTCATTTGAGTCATGATAAAATCTCCTTAATCACGCGGCTGTCACCATCGATCTGCGTGAGGCGTTGTTGAACGCCCTGGAAGTAGAACGTCAGCTTGTCGTGTTTCAGACCGAGCAGATGCAGGATGGTCGCGTGCAGGTCGCGCACCTGCACGGGATCCTGCTGCGCCTTGAAACCAAATTCATCCGTGGCGCCGAAGACCGTCCCGCCCTTGATGCCGCCGCCGGCCATCCACACGGAATAGCCGTAGGGACTGTGGTCGCGGCCATCCGCGCCTTCCGAGGTGGGCGTCCGGCCAAATTCTCCGCCCCAGATGATGAGCGTGGAATCGAGCAGGCCGCGCGCTTTCAAATCGGTGATGAGTCCGGCAACGGGCTTGTCGATTTGTTTGCCGTTGCGAAGATGCTTGGAATCGTTTCCGCCGTGTGTATCCCAACCGTCTCCGCCGCCGCCGTGGTAAAGCTGGACAAAGCGCACGCCGCGCTCGACCAGCCGCCGCGCGGTCAGGCACTGCGTGCCGAACGGACGCGTCACGTCGCTGTCCAGGCCGTAGAGCGCCTTCGTCTCAGTGGACTCCTTGCCGAGATCCACCGCCTCCGGCGCGGCCGTCTGCATGCGGTAGGCCAGCTCGTAGGCCGCGATGCGCGCGGAGAGATTGCCGTCCTCGTTTTGGGCCGCGAGATACTCGCGGTTGAGCTGCTGCGAAAAATCCAGGATGCGCCGCTGATCGTCCCCGCCCATCGACGCGGGTTTGTTCAGATAAAGAATCGGCGGACCGCTCGAACGCAGTTCGGTGGCCGAATAAACGGCGGGCAGGAAACCGCTCCCATACGTGACCGGGCCGCCCTTCAACGGCCCGTCGCGCAAGACCACATAGCCCGGGAGATTTTGCGACTCGGAGCCGAGGCCGTAGGCGGCCCACGCGCCGAGGCTCGGGCGGCCCATCATCCGGGTGCCCGAGTTCGTCATGTAGAGCGCGGGCGCATGGGCGAACTCGGTGTGATGACAACTGCGGACGACGGCCAGTTCGTCGGCGACGCGGTGGAGGTGCTGGAAGACATCCGAAATCTCCAGGCCGGACTGGCCGCACTTCGTGAAGGTCCGTTTGCTGGCAAGAATTTTCGCGGTGCTGGCCTTGGTGAATTCCAGGTTGAGACCGGCGAAGCTCGGCGGCAGCGTCTGGCCCGCGTATTTGGCGAGCATCGGTTTCGGATCAAACGTGTCCACCTGGCTGGGGCCGCCGTGCATGAACAGCGAGATGACGGCCCTGGCCCGCGGCCGGTGAGTCGTGATTTTCGGCGCCAGCGGGTTGTCCGCCGCGCCAGCCTCCCGCCCGAGCAGATCGAGCAGCGCCAGCGCGCCGATGCCCATGCCCGTCCGACACAGCATTTCTCTCCGCGAAAATTTTCGAGCGTGGCTCATCGGTGCGTTCCCGGGTGGTGATGGCTGGATTCAACCACGAATGAACACCAAAGAACACGAATAAAAACAGGCCGGGCCGGGCCGGG